>NZ_JCAQIA010000094.1:0-913 GCF_059621085.1 Halochromatium sp. NSM3
CGCCACCGATGCCGCATCGGCTCCTCGTATTGGCTGAGCCTAGTTAATAATCAGGAGAGGCCTTGGCGGACTCCAACGCGCGTTGGAATCGGATCTTGAATTCAGATCAACGCCTGGTCGATGGGCAGGGTCGGCTGCGTTCGTTTACACTCAGACCCTCAAAACACGCGCCCAACAAGGGCAACCGTGATCCATGTGGTCAACCGCTGCCCCTGACTGAGGTGCAGCACGATCAGGTCGCCGCCGCCCTCCGCTGCAGCATTGGATGACGCCGCGATCACCCGCAACACCCATCCATTTAACGCGCGACGGAAGACACAACCATGTCTGACTTAACCGCTTACGAGCAAGATTTTCATGGTTGGCTGTTGGAGAACGCCAACTTCATGCGCCATCAACAATGGGATCAGCTCGATATCGACCACCTTGCCGAAGAGTTAGAAGCCATGGCAAAGAGCGAGAAACGCGAGCTTGTGAATCGACTCAGTCTCCTGTTGATGCATTTGTTGAAATGGCAATACCAAGTTCCAAAGCGCACCCGCAGCTGGCGTAATACCATCACTACGCAGCGGATCGATATAAAGGAGTTGCTCGCGGACAGCCCAAGCTTGAGGCCTTATTTGAGCGAGAAACTTGAAACGGCCTATCAAAAAGCCAAGCTCAAGGCTGAAAATGAGACAGGCATCGATCAAGATCAGTTTCCTTTCGCATGCCCCTATTCCGTCGACGAAGTGCTCAAGGCTGACTTTCTTCCAGAATAACAGGCCAGCCCACCAATCCCAGCAGGCTGCCGCACTCGCAGCAGGCGCTAAAGTACACCAAGAAAAAGCCGATATGAACCCCTGCACGCTTGTATTAGGCGACCTGATTATTAACTAGGCTCAGCCAATACGAGGAGCCGATGCGGCATCGG
>NZ_JCAQIA010000014.1:0-81248 GCF_059621085.1 Halochromatium sp. NSM3
AATCAGCTTGCTGAACGTGAAACGTTTTTGCCTCTCAAGAATCCCGCGTTCTTTAAAAACGTATCCGTTGAGCCAGGAGGTCACGCTGTATCATGGAACTCGGAAATCGACATTAGCGAATATGAGCTTTGGCAAAACGGCGAGGAAATGCCCTAATGATGAAACGGGTTGATGAAGCGATGAAACGCGATGAAACGGGTCAGGTTCGGTTTGATTCCCAAGACCGAAGTTAATCCATCAAATCGCCTAACGAACTGCTCCAGCCGAAGCCGGTTTCGCTCTCGCTCAACCGGCTCGGCTGAGCATGGCGTTAGTGCGCCAAGCTTCGCTTGGCGCACTAACAAAAAAAGCTCATGGCACAAAGCTTGACTATACCGTAACTTATCGACAGAAGTAAGTGTTTGTAAGATTAGGTGGCCTGGGTCGATTTGATTTTTGAGGATCGAATTAAACCCACATAATCGCCTAACACGGCGCTCCAGCTGAAGCCGGTTTCGCTCTCGCTCAGACTCTGATCCGCATCGATCTCGAGGCGGTGCGGGCGCTGATCACGCAGCGGCCGGAGTTGGGCGAATACCTCGCCGAGATCGTCAAAACACGGCTCGATGCCGCCGATGCGGCCCGCGTCGCGAGCCGGCGCCCGGTGCGCCGGCTCTCATTGCGCGATGTGCGCGAGGGGATCGAGCGCCGCCTGCGCCCGCTCGGGATGCGCGGCGGCCCTCGAGCCTGAGGTCTGCCGCCGTCAGAGGCGGCTGATCGGCGCGGGCGGCAGCGGCAGCCGGCCTCAGTTGTTTTCCTGATCGCGCGCCGTGCTGATCTGCTCCTCGAGCTGATTGATCTCAGTGCGCATGGATTCCGACGCCGAGTCCTTCAGCGCATTAAGCTGATCCATGATGCCTTCCGCCGAATCGAGATGATTCTCCTCGAGGTAGGTTTGGGCGCGCTCGATGAGCCTCTGTGCCTCGGCCTTGGCGCTGTCGGTCAAGGTCGCGCCTTGATCTTGAGCGATGCCGGCCGCCTCGGAGATCGCCGCCAGCGCCTGGCTGCCGGCCTCGGAGGCGCTGTCCATGGCCGCTTGGGTCTTTTCCTTCACCGAGTCCATCGCCGCGCTGCCGCCGGCCTCGCCCTCGGCTTGGCTCAGGGCTTGGCCCTCGGTGTCGCTCGGGCTCGTGCTCTGCTCGCCATCGCCACAGCCGGCGAGGGCCAGAAGGGCTGCCGCAGAAAGGGATAGCATGACGCGAGTGTGCATATCGGATGACTCCTGATGGCTGCGTAGAGAGGGTTGGGTCGATCAGAGGAGGCGCGCGCCTCGGTGGCCGCTGGGTCGAGCGACGCAGCGCCAGCATCACAGTAACGCAGTCGCCGCCGCGATGCACCAGCCTGCGACGTTGATCGACCAAGAGCGGCCATTTATGCTCTGTGCTCGATCACTCGTTGCCACCACGCACGCATCCGCTGATCCGCAGGACACCGCGCATGACCCCTGACGCCTTCGTGAGCAAATGGACCGGCGTCACGCTCAAGGAGCGCTCCTCGGCGCAGGAGCATTTCCTCGACCTCTGCCACCTGCTCGACGAGCCCACCCCCGCTGAGGCCGATCCGACCGGCGACTGGTTCTGCTTCGAGAAAGGCGCCAGCAAGGCCGGCGGTGGCGACGGCTGGGCCGATGTCTGGCGGCGCGGCTGCTTCGCCTGGGAATACAAAGGCCCTGGCAAGAACCTGCTCAGCGCCTTCAAGCAGCTTCAGCTCTATACGCCGGCGCTCGAATACCCGCCGCTGCTGATCGTCTCGGACGTGCACACGATCGAGATCCACACCGCCTTCACCGGCCTGGTGCCGGTGGTGCAGGTGCTCGCGCTCGAGGATCTGCGCGATCACGCCAAGCGGCGCCTGCTCAAATGGGCCTTCACCGAACCCGAAAAACTGCGCCCAGCCAAGACCACCGCCGCGCTCACCGAACAGGCCGCCGCGCGCTTCGCCGAACTCGCGCACACCTGGCGCGCGCGCGGCCATGCCGCCGAGGCGGTCGCTCACTTCAGCCAACAACTGCTGTTCTGCCTGTTCGCCGAGGACATCGACCTGCTCCCCGGCCGGCTCTTCTCCCGGTTGCTGCACGCCGGGCAGCAGAACCCGGCCCACCTCGAAAGCATGCTCGGCACGCTGTTCGGCACCATGGCCCAGGGCGGGCTGATGGGCGTCGATCCCATCGACTGGTTCAACGGCGGCCTGTTCAATTCCGCCGCGACCCTGCCGCTGGAGCCGTCCGATGTCGACCTGCTGCTCGAGCTTGCCCGGCTCGACTGGTCGGCGATCGACCCGACCATCGTCGGCACCCTGTTCGAGCGCGGTCTCGACCCCGGCAAGCGCACTCAGCTCGGCGCTCACTACACCGATCCCCACTCGATCATGCGCCTGGTCGATCCGGTGGTCCTGCAACCGCTGCGCGACGACTGGAGCGCGCTCAAGGCACGCATCGGCGCCCAGCTCGACAAGGCCGCCCAGGTCCGAAGCGCCTCGGCCCGCACCAAGGCCAGCAACGCTGCGCTCAGCCTGCTGCAAGGGTTTCTCGATCGCCTGCGCCGCTTCCGCGTGCTCGACCCGGCGTGCGGCTCCGGCAACTTCCTGCTGTTGGCGCTGCTCGGGCTCAAAGACCTGGAGCATCAGGTCATCATCGAAGCCGAGGCCATGGGCCTGCCGCGCGCCTTCCCGATGATCGGCCCCGAGAACGTGCTGGGGATCGAACTCAACCCCTTCGCCGCCGAGCTGGCGCGGGTGGTGGTCTGGATCGGCGAGATCCAGTGGATGCTCGCGCATGGGTTCAACCTCAGCCGCGATCCGATCCTCAAGCCGCTTGAGACCATCGAGAACCGCGACGCAGTGCTGAACGACGATGGCAGCGAGCCGGCGTGGCCGGCGGCCGATGCGATTGTGGGGAATCCGCCGTTTTTGGGCGGCAGCAAGAAGCGCAGCGCCCTGAGCGATGCCTACTTCGAGGGGCTGGCAGCGGTCTACGATGGTCGGGTTCCGGCTGGCGCCGATTTGGTGACCTACTGGTTCGAGAAGGCGCGGGCACTGATCGAAGAGGGCAAGGTCCAGCGGGCGGGGCTGGTTGCCACCAACAGCATCAGAGGTGGCTCCAACCGCAAGGTGCTACAGCGCATTACCGAGACCGGCGACATCTTCAATGCTTGGTCGGATGAGCCTTGGATCAATGAAGGCGCGGCGGTGCGCGTGTCGTTAGTCAGTTTTGGGCTGAGCGGGGATCAGCCCACAGCGATCCTTGACGGTGAACCTGTAGCAGCAATATATGCTGATTTGACAGCAAAGGTGTTCGGAACTGAAAAAGGCGCATCGGATTTGACGCATGCGAAGAGACTCGCGCAAAACAAAGGAGCCTGTATTCGGGGACTCGCTAAGGTTGGGCGCTTTGATATTCCAGGGGATTTGGCCAGACAGTTCTTGAACCAGCCCAACCCGAATGGATGTTCGAATACTGATGTCCTGACTCCTTGGGCAAACGGAATGGACATAACGCGCCGATCTTCCGATACCTGGCTGATCGATTTTGGTAACAAGCTGTCCCAAGCAGACGCGGCTCTCTATGAGGGGCCGTTTCAGCATGTACTGAAGCATGTTAAGTCGGAACGTGAGCGGCAGCGCGATGAAAAACGCAAATGTTATTGGTGGAGGCTAGGTCGTTCTGGTGCTGAGATTCGTGCCGCTATCGCTCCATTATCCAGATATATCGCTACTCCGATGGTTGCCAAGTATCGTTTATTTGTCTGGCTGGATCGACGTGTTTTCTCAGACCAACAACTCATCGTCATCGCCCGCCCCGACGACACCACCTTCGGCATCCTACACTCGCGCTTCCATGAGCTATGGTCGCTGCGGATGGGCACCAGCCTAGAAGATCGCCCGCGCTACACCCCGACCACCACTTTCGAGACCTTCCCCTTTCCCGAGGGTCTGACGCCGATCGAGACCGCCGGCTCCACCGAAACCCTGCCAAGCGGTGCCATCATCCCGAGCGTGGAGCCTGCCATCCGCGCACGCGCCGAGCCCATCGCCGAGGCCGCGCACCGGCTCGACGGTCTGCGCCGCACCTGGCTCAACCCACCTGAGTGGGTCGACATCGTGCCCGAGGTCGTGCCCGGCTATCCGGATCGCATCATCCCCAAGCCCGAGCATGAGCAGGCGCTGAAGAAGCGCACCCTGACCAATCTCTACAACGAACGCCCGGCCTGGCTCGATCATGCTCATCAGGGACTCGATGCGGCGGTCGCGGCGGCCTATGGTTGGGCCGACTACAGCGCGGAGATACCAGACGACGAGATTCTGAGCCGGCTGCTCGCGCTGAACTTGGAGCGTGCGAACACCACGGCTGCTTGATCTGCCGGCCAGCCTGGCGCGGCGATAACTACAACATTCGGGGTGAGAGCGAAGCCTAGCTCGATCACCGACATTGATATCAAAACCATTAGGAGGAAACGATGCGCAAATTCAACGACCTAACTATTAGAAAGAAATTAACCCTGGGCGTGCTCTTGTTGTTACTGTTGTTATCTCTTGGTATTGGGCTCATTGCTTCCGCGCAGTCCTCGCGGACTCTTGAGAAGCAAGTGCAAGAACTCATTCCCGCCATGGCCCAGGATGCGGCGAGAACTATTTCAAATACGTTACAAGGCCATGCGTCGACTGTGACTGAACTAGCCTTTAATGCTGATATAAGAACCATGAACTGGGAAGTGCAAAAACCAATCTTGGAAGAGGCGCTTCGCCGAACGGATTATATGCAAATTGGGGTTTCGGATTTAGAAGGGCAGCTCACCTTAAATGATAACTCCCAAACAAACATTTCAGGCAGGGTCTATTTTAAAGAAGCGCTAAACGGTCAGGCGGTAGTGTCGGATGTTTTAGTGCACAGAATTCAAAATATACCCTTTATGAGCATCGCTTCTCCTATAAGATCGGAAGCCGGAAATATTCATGGTGTATTGGTGGCTCTTCTGGACGCCACATGGCTAAGCGAAATAACTGATCAAATAGGTTATGGTGAAAGTGGCTATTCATATATAATAGACAGCGAAGGCGCGTTGATAGCACATGATAACAGAGAGTTTGTTCTTGACCAGCGCAACTTCTTGGAAGAGGGCAAGGCCGACGAAAAATTTGCGGACCTGTCCGCTATGTTTCAAAGAATGACCCAAGGGGAGTCAGGCTTTGATGAGTACCCTTTTATGGGGTCGGTCAGATACTTCGGCTATGCTCCCATTGCAGGCACCGATTGGTCTATTGCCGTCGGTTCATATAAAGCCGATGTATTTGAGCAAATCGAAACAATGAAACTGAACATTGTTCTTGTTTCGATTGTCGGCGTCTTCCTTGGCGCGTTCTTGGCGGCCTTGTTTGCAAAAACCATTGCCACGCCGATTCAAAATACCATGTCCATGTTAAAAGATATCAGCGAGGGGGAGGGTGATCTGACAAAAAGATTGCCTGTGGCTTCAAAAGATGAAATCGGAGAAATGTCCATCTATTTTAACAATTTCATTGAAAAGCTACAGGGCATCATCGGTCGCATGACCAAGAATGCGAGCACGGTAGCCTCCGCCGCAACGGAGTTATCTTCGATCAGCGCTGAAACGTCGCAGCATGTTCAACAAGTCGCGCAGCGATCTTCTTCTGTTGCAGCGGCGGCGGAAGAATCAAGCGCGAATACCGCCTCGGTAGCCGCAGCGACGGAACAAACCGCGACGAATCTCACCTCAATCGCAGGTGCCACGGAAGAAATGAGCGCAACCATTACCGAAATTGCCACGAACTCAGAGAAGGCCCGCGTCATCAGCGAAGATGCCGGCAACCAGGCCACGCATGTTTCATCCCTGATGCAGCAATTGGGAACGGCGGTCACGGAAATAGGGCAGGTGACGGAAACCATTTCTGAGATCTCCTCCCAAACCAATCTTCTGGCGCTCAACGCGACCATTGAGGCGGCCAGAGCCGGAGAGTCCGGCAAGGGGTTTGCCGTGGTGGCGGGAGAGATCAAAGCCCTGGCCAAGCAGACGGACCAAGCCACCGAGGATATCAAGTTGCGCATCAAGAGCGTGCAAAACTCAGCGGGAAACGCCATCGCGGATATTGAAAAGATCTCGTCCGTGGTTTCGGAGGTCAGTCATCTTGTCTCGAGCATCGCGACAGCGATTGAGGAGCAGGCGGTCGTCACCAGAGATGTGGCCAACAACATCACTCATGCCTCATCGGGTGTCCAAGAGGCGAATGAGCAAGTCGCGCAAATTGCCTCCGTCTCGCATTCGATGGCCGAGGACATGGCGTCTGTTGATCAATCAATGGTTGAAATCAAGACCGGAGGGGAACAGGTCCAGGCCAGCGCGGCGGAACTCTCGCGGATGTCCGAAGAGCTTAGAATGCTGGTCGAACAATTCAGGGTCTAGGTTGCACGCGGAATAGCGTTCGACGGCTTTGACGCTCGTTCCTCAAACGCCGCCAAATCGTCCTGATCGTCGGCGAGTGCTTCACGGACCGCATCATTGACAATCTCCGAGAGGCTGCGATTTGTATAAACCGCCTTCAGACGTAATGCGTCATGTAACTGAGGGTCAAAATACACCGTAGAACGCTTCAATACCTTGCTCATGAAATTGTCCAAAAAGCGTGACATGAAGACACTTTAGCTTCACAACATCAAAACGTCCATGGGCGTGCAGCTCACGCCATCTGTTTGGGCTTGAAATCCCCAGCCGCTTTCGATAGCGTTCAGCGGTGTCCTGCTGGGGGTGCCCGCGCGCGTGCGCGGGCTGAGAGAGTCCCCTAACGACCTGATCCGGTTCGTACCGGCGGAGGGAAGCCAGGACGAGCCGTGCTGTCACCGCCTGCTCGTTTCGGTTCCTCGCACGCTGGTTCGCCATCGTTCCCAAGGAGCCGCTATGAGTGCCATCCCCGAAGCCTTCCTCGCGACCACCGCCCGGTTGTCCGACGAGGTAACCCGTCCGTTTCCCGCCTCGCGCAAGTGCTATGTGACCGGCTCCCGGCCCGACCTGCGCGTGCCCATGCGCGAGGTCGCGCAGACCCCGACGCTGACCAGCGCGGGCCGCGAAGAGAATCCGCCGATCTATGTCTATGACACCTCCGGCCCGTACTCGGACCCGGCGGCGCGCATCGATCTGATGGCCGGGCTGCCGGAGGTGCGCGGCGCCTGGATCGAGGAGCGCGGCGATACCGAGCTGCTCGACGGCCCCACCTCGGGCTTTGGCCGCCGCCGCCAGCAGGATCCAGGCTTGGCGCATCTGCGCTTTGAGCATCTCCGCACTCCGCGCCGCGCCAAGCCCGGCGGCAACGTGACCCAGATGCACTACGCGCGCAAAGGCATCATCACGCCGGAGATGGAATACGTCGCCATCCGCGAGACTATGCGGCTCGATGAGTTGCGCGCCGATCCGCGCTACGAGAAGCTGCTGCGCCAGCATCGCGGCCAGTCGTTCGGCGCCAATCTGCCGGATCGGATCACGCCTGAATTTGTCCGCGCTGAGATCGCCAGCGGACGCGCGATCATCCCGGCCAACATCAACCATCCCGAACTCGAGCCGATGATCATCGGCCGCAATTTCCGGGTGAAGATCAACACCAACATCGGCAACTCGGCCACCACCTCCAGCATCGAGGAGGAGGTCGAGAAGATGGTCTGGTCCGCGCGCTGGGGCGGCGACACCCTGATGGATCTGTCGACCGGCAAGAACATCCACGAGACGCGCGAGTGGATCTTGCGCAACGCGCCGATGCCGATCGGCACCGTGCCCATCTATCAGGCGCTGGAGAAGGTCGATGGCAAGCCCGAGGAGCTGACCTGGGCGCTGTTCCGCGACACCCTGATCGAGCAGGCCGAGCAGGGCGTCGACTACTTCACCATCCACGCCGGGGTGCTGCTGCGCTACATCCCGCTGACCGCCGATCGGCTCACCGGCATCGTCTCGCGCGGTGGCTCGATCCTGGCCAAGTGGTGCCTGGCGCATCATCAAGAGAATTTCCTTTACACCCACTTCGCCGAGATCTGCGAGATCATGCAGGCCTATGACGTCGCTTTCAGTCTTGGCGACGGGCTGCGTCCGGGCAGCCTGGCCGACGCCAACGACCGTGCTCAGTTCGCCGAACTCGAAACCCTCGGTGAGCTGACCCAGTTCGCCTGGGAGCAGGATGTGCAAGTGATGATCGAAGGTCCCGGCCATGTGCCGCTACAGATGATCGAGGAGAACGTGACCAAGGAGCTGAAGGACTGCTTCGAGGCCCCGTTCTACACCCTTGGGCCGCTGATCACCGACATCGCGCCGGCCTACGATCACATCACCTCCGGCATCGGCGCCGCCAACATTGGCTGGTACGGCACCGCGATGCTCTGCTATGTGACGCCCAAGGAGCATCTGGGATTGCCGAACAAGCAGGATGTGCGCGATGGCATCATCACCTACAAGATCGCCGCCCATGGCGCCGACCTCGCCAAGGGTCTGCCGGGGGCGCAGATCCAGGACAACGCGCTGAGCAAGGCGCGCTTCGAGTTCCGTTGGGAGGACCAGTTCAACCTGTCGCTGGACCCGGATCGCGCGCGCGACTTCCACGATCAGACCCTGCCGCATCAATCGCACAAGGTCGCGCACTTCTGCTCGATGTGCGGCCCGCATTTTTGCTCGATGAAGATCACCCAGGATGTGCGCGACTACGCCAAGGCACGCCAGCTCGAGGATGCCGAGACGGCCCTCGCCGAGGGGATGAAGGAGAAATCCCGCGAGTTCCTAGAGGAGGGCGCCCGCATCTATCGCGAGGTGTGAGTCCAGGCTCCCGCCGAACTCGCCGGCGCGTTATGCTCGGAGTATGAACGCTGTTGAGCTGGTAAACGGTGTCGAACTGCAATGGGCCTGGCGCCTGGCGGTGGCCTTGGCGATCGGCTTGCTGGTTGGCTTGGAACGCGGCTGGCAGACGCGCGATCAGGAGGAAGGCGAGCGCGGGCTGGGTCTGCGCAGCATGGCGCTGGTCGGGCTGATCGGCGGGTTGGCCGGGCTGCTCGTCGAGCCCGTCGGGGGCGTCTTGGTTGGCTTCGTCGTCCTCGGCCTGGGGCTGCTGCTGAGCGCGGCGCATGTCGCCTCGGTCCACCGCTGTGACGATCTCGGCTTGACCACCGAGGTTGCCGCCCTGGCGACCTTGTTGCTGGCGGTGATGGCCGGCCTGGGGCAACTGGTGATCGCCGCCTCGGGGGCGGTCATCATGGTGCTCCTGCTGGGCTACAAGACGGAACTGCACGGTTGGCTCAAGACCCTGAAACGCCCTGAGCTGCATGCCGCGTTCAAGCTGTTGTTGATCTCGGTGGTGGTACTGCCGCTGCTGCCGAATCGCGGCTTTGGTCCCTGGCAGGTGCTCAACCCCTATGAGATCTGGTGGATGGTGGTGCTGATCGCGGCGATCTCGTTCGTCGGCTACTTCGCCATCCGCATCGCTGGCGCGCGCAAAGGCATGCTGTTCATCGGCCTCTTCGGCGGACTGGCGTCGTCGACCGCGACCACGCTGAACCTCGCGCGCATACATCGGGATGGTGTTGGCGCAGGCGCAGGCGCGGGCATTGGCGCGGGTGCGGGTGCTGGCCCTGGCGGCCAGGCCGCGATTGCGGCCGCTGGCATCCTGCTGGCCTGCGCGACCATGTTTCCGCGCATGCTGCTGGTCGCCTCGTTGCTGCATCCGCCCTTGTTTTGGCCCTTGCTGTGGCCGGTGGTGGCGATGTCGGTGCTGCTGTACCTGCCGGCTGTCGTCTACGTATGGCGCTCGGGGGCCAGCGAGATCACTGCGGATCTGCTGCCGCGCAATCCGCTGGAGCTGAAATCGGCCCTGTTCTTCGGCGCTCTCCTGGCGCTGGTGATGCTGCTCGGTCAGGCGCTGACCGATTGGTTCGGCGACGCCGGCATCTATGCGCTGGCCGCCGCCTCGGGCATTGCCGATGTCGATGCGATCACCTTGTCGCTGGCGCGCATGGCGGGTGACGAACTGCTGTTGTTGACCGCTGGGATCGGCATCTTGATCGCCTCGCTCGCCAATTCGCTGCTCAAGGCCAGCATGGCCTGGGTCGTGGGCGGTCATGCGCTGGGGCTGCGGGTGTTCTTGCCGATGTGCGCCGCCGTCGTGGCCGGCCCGTCCATCCTGTTCGTTTGACATCCTCCCCGCCCTAAAGGACACGGTGGCGATGGCGCGCTGTTCGAGCAGCCCGTGCAGGGCTGGGGTCCAGGAATAATGCTCGGCGCAGTCAGTTGGTCCAGCGGTGTTGAAGAAGCGTTCTTTGCTAATCGCCAGTTGCTCAGCAAGAGCGATCCCCTGTGATGGGCGGGATGCTCGGCAGAGTCCAGTTAACTGCTCTTGAGTCTGCTGGACCTACTGGCCTGCGGACCTGCTGGTATCAAGCAGCCGTCGTCGCCATCCCAGCCTTACCATGCCAGTAGCCATCGCAGGGACCGACGGGCATGAGCGCGTTGAGCTGGCCGCTGGCCTCGGCGGGGTCGAGCGCATCGCTCAGGGCTAGGTGGAACAGCTCGATCACCTTGTCCATCTGCGTTGATTGCGGACTGATGCGCAAGATGTCGACGCCGAGCGCGCGCATCGCCGGCAGTTCCGCGAGTAGATTGACCGTGTGCGCGGATTGGGTCTGGATGCCATTGAGCACCAGGAATTGCTGATCGTCCTGGGTGTTGACGACTAGACCGTCTGGATAGTCGATGCAGGCGTCGCGGCAGTCGTCCTTGGGAAGATCCTTGTGGCGGGCCGTGAAGCAGCGCGCTGAGTAGGCGAGTGGTAGCCGGCCATAGGCCATGACCTCGGTCTCGACCCCAGCAGGCTTGGCCTGCTGCATCTGCTCAAGGGTTTCGCGGGTCAGCTCGACCGGTAGCGCCCAGCGCTTCAGACCCTGTTTGGCGAGCACGCCGAGGGTGCGATCGTTGTAGCAGTTGACGCTCGGGCCAATCGCGAACGGGCGCCCGGCGAGCAGATGCACCGCGCCCATGTCGTTGGCCTCGACCATGAATCCGGTCTGCTCGCAGATGGCGCGCAGGCGCTTGAGTTCGGACTCGGCCTCGAGCAGAGTCAGGCTCGAGAGCACCACTTCCTTGCCATGTTCGGCCAGGCGCTCGGCGATGGCGAGCCAGTCCTCGTGGCGGACCTGATTGCGTTTCGAGCAGATGGTCTCGCCCAGATAGACGATGTCGATTGGCGATTCGGCCACCATCGCGTAGAAGGCGTCGACCTGCGCCTTCGGCCAGTAATAGCTGATCGGCCCCAACGAGAGGCGCGGGCGATGGTTGCTCTGTGCGGCGGCGGTTGAGGTTCGTGGTTCGCTCATCGTTCTTGTTCCCCTATTGCCAGGGCCGGTGATAGGGGCCGAGGGTGGTCTGGGCGCCCTCGGAGACCTTGCCGAGGGCGGCGGTCCACTCAGGCTTGGGCGCGAAGCTGGTCGGGTTGCGCTCGAAGCTGTCCAAGGCCTCGCGCCAAATCTTGGTCACCTGCGCGACGTAGACCGGGCTGCGCTGCCGGCCCTCGATCTTCACCGCCTTGACGCCGGCGGCGACCATCTCTGGCAGCAGTTCCATCGCGTTTAGGCTCACCGCATCCTCGATCGCATGATCGATCCGGCCATCGGTGTTGAAGGTGCCCTTGCAGAGGGTCGGATAGCCGACGTTCTCGCCCTTGGGATGGCGCTGGATCAGCACCCCGCCGAGGCGTGTGTCGAGTCCGCTCTCGGTCTCGATCCACTCGACATGGCTGGCCGGCGAGCAGGCGCCATAGGTGTTCGGCGAGCGGCCGGTGGCGTAGGACGACAGGATGCAGCGACCCTCGACCATCACGCAGAGGCTGCCGAAGGCGAAGACCTCGATCTCGACCGGGCTCTGGTCAATGACGTGCTTGACCTGGCTGATCGAGAGCACGCGCGGCAGCACTGCGCGGCGGATGCCGAAGTGCTCATGGTAGAAGCGCAGCGCCTCGTAGTTGGTGGCCGAGCCTTGCACTGACAGATGCAGATTGAGCTTGGGATGGGTGCGGCTGGCGTAGTCGAGCACGCCAATATCGGCGGCGATCAGCGCATCGACACCCAAATCGGCGGCGCGATCGACCGCCTGCTCGAAGCGTTGGAAGCCATCCGGCCGCGGATAGGTATTGAGCGCGATGAACACCCGCACGCCCTTGCCGCGCGCATAGCGGATGCCCTCGGTCATCTTGTTCGGGGCGAAGTTGAGGCCGGCGAAATGGCGCGCGTTGGTGTCGTCGCGAAAGCCGATGTAGACCGCGTTCGCGCCGTTGTCGACGGCCGCCTTCAATGCCGGCAGATTGCCGGCCGGACAAACCAATTCCATCGTCTGGGTCACTCGTGGTTAGCGTGATCTCGGTGAGCGTGAAACAAGCGCTTCATCGTCCGAACTGGCGACGCGCTATGTACGGTAGCGTGAAACAAGTGCCTCATCTTCCGAGCCGCGATGCGCGATCAAGCTGGCCGTGAAACGGGCGCGCCATCTCGCGCGTCGCGATGCGTTATGTGCTTTTAGGGCGCAGCCTCAGGCGACTCGCTCGATCGCTGATGAGCTGGGCGTTTGCTCCAAGGCCAGAGAGCCCTGGCGCGTGCCACGACGCCGCAGCGCGTTCTCGATGCCGTTGAGCACGATCCATTTCTTCGAGCACCACTCGGGGGCAAGCAGGATCTCGCGCTGCGCGGTACCGGTGACGCGGTGGTAGAGCACCTCATCGGGGGTGCGCTCGATCAGATCGGCCGTGATCTCGATGTAGTCGTCCAGTGCCAGCGGTTGATAGCCGCCGCGTCGCCATTGATGGGCCAGCAGGGTGTGTCGGACCACATGCAGCGGATGCAGCTTGAGCCCGTCGGTGCCGAGCGCGACGACGCGCGCCAGCGTTTCCAGCGCGGCATCGCGGCCTTCGCCTGGTAGGCCGATGATCAGGTGAGTGCAGACCGGGATGCCACGCAGCCGCGCGGCGCGCACCGTGCGCCGATAGTCAGCGAAGCTGTGGCCGCGATTCACGCGCGCCAACGTACTGTCGAAGGCCGATTGCAGCCCGAGTTCGAGCCAGACCTCGTGACCCTCGGCGCGATAGCCGGCAAGCAGGTCCAGCACCGCATCCGGCACGCAATCCGGACGGGTGCCGACCGAGAGACCGATGACATCGGGCTCATCAAGCGCCTGCCGATAGAGGGCGCTGAGGCGAGCGATGTCGTCGTAGGTGTTGGTGTAGGCCTGAAAGTAGGCGAAGAAGCGTTCGGCACCGGTGCGCCGTCGCACCACTTGACGCCCACACTCGATCTGCTCGGCAACGCCGCGATCTGGGGCGAAACGGGTTACGCTGGCGGTCTTGTTGGCGGTCGGGCTGCCGGCGTTGGGGCTGAAGGACACGTTGTTGCAGAAGCTGCAACCACCGCGCCCTTTTGTCCCGTCGCGGTTCGGGCAGGTGAAGCCGGCGTGAATGGCCAGCTTATGCACCCGGCGGCCATAGCGGCGGACCAGATCGACGCCGAAGGTGTTGACTCGATCTGCTAAGGTCATGCCCGCTGTTAGCTCGTCATCATCAATCGGTCACGGAAAGCTCGAAACTGTCGCAAAAGTCGCCCTGGTTGACATTGAGCAATGTCAACCAGAATGAGCGCCGAGGTTAACGCACGATGCGGGCCGTTCCGTAGCGATCGCTCAACACGCGCACGCGATCGCCGGGCACGAGCGAGATGTCGGCGGCTTGGGTGACGGCCACCGTGCGGCCATTGTCGAGCCTGACGGTGACCTCCAAGCCGCGTTGGCGTGTCGTGCCTTCTTCGACCGCCGAGCCCGCAGCGGCCCCCGCGAGACCGACGCCGATGGTGGCGAGCGTGCGACCCGCGCCAGCGCCGATTTGGTTGCCCAGCACACCGCCGATCGCGCCGCCGGCGAGGGTGCCGACACCGCTCTTGGTGCCTTCGATGCGGACCTCGCGCACGGATTGCACGATGCCGAATTCGACATTCTGCGCACTACGCGCCTGATCGCGCGTATAGGCGGAGGAAGACATGCTAGCCGGGCAGCCGCTGAGCAGCGTGACCATCGCCAACGCCGCAACCAATAGGACTAAGGGGGAATGCGCTCTGTTCATCGTGTGTCTCCTCGCGTCAACCGCTTGGGTTGAGTATGCCGTTTGACGGTGATTGGATGTCGCTTTGTTGGGGGATCTAAAACAGCGGTTGGCTCAGCGACCGTAGAGTATGACCGGATCGACCAGCGTGTCCGTGACCACTTCAACCCGGTCACCACGAATGGCATTGTAGAAGCAGCTTTGGCGACCGGTATGACAAGCCGGGCCCGTTTGGTCGACCAGCAACAGGAGCGTATCGCCATCGCAATCGAGCCGCGCTTCCTTGAGCTGCTGCACCTGGCCCGAGGACTCGCCCTTGCGCCAGAGCGTGCCACGCGAGCGCGACCAATAGCAGACGCGGCCGGTGCGCAGGGTCTCCTCGAGCGCCTCGCGGTTCATCCAGGCCATCATCAGGACCTCGCCGCTGTCGTGCTGCTGGGCGATGGCCGGGATCAGCCCCTCGGCGCTGAGCTTCAGGCTGTCCAGCACCTGCGCCCAGGGCAGGCTGGCGCCGAGTGGCGCGCGCTCGTTGTGGCTGATGATGTGGTCACTGCTCATGCCCTTGTTGCTCACTCGGTTTAGACTTGGCTGAGAGCCTATCAGTTTCAGAGGTGACGAGCCCATCATGTCCAGTTTGCTGATGACCAATGCCGATTGCGTCAACGAAGGCCGTCGCTTCGAGGCTGATCTGCTGATCCGCGATGGCCGCATCGAGGCCATCGGCGCCGATCTGCAGTCGCGCGCGGCCGATCGGGTGATCGACGCCAAGGGCAGGCTGCTGATTCCAGGCATGATCGACGACCAGGTGCATTTTCGCGAGCCGGGCCTGACCCATAAGGCCGACTTCGCCAGTGAGTCGCGCGCGGCGGTGGCCGGCGGCATCACCAGCTTCATGGAGATGCCGAACTCGCAGCCGCCGACGCTGAGCCTGGATCTGTTGGAGGCGAAACACACCCGCGCCGCCGAGGTCTCGCGTGCCAATTACAGCTTCTACCTCGGCGCCAGCAACGATAACCTGGAGGCGATCCGTGCGGTTCAGGTGGGTCAGAGCTGCGGCGTCAAGGTGTTCATGGGTGCCTCGACCGGCAACATGCTAGTCGACGACGAGGCCATCTTGGATGCGATCTTCCGCGACAGTCCGCTGTTGATCGCGACCCACTGCGAGGACACGCCGATGATCCTCGCCAACGAGGCCGAGTACCGTGCCCGCTATGGTGAGGATGTGCCGATCGCCGCGCATCCGCTGATCCGCTCGGAAGCGGCCTGTTTCAAATCCTCATCGCTCGCGCTCGCGCTCGCGCGCCGGCACGATGCACGTTTGCATGTGCTGCATCTAACGACCGCTAAGGAACTGGCACAGTTCCATCCTGGGCCGGTCGCCGGCAAGCGCATCACCGCCGAGGCGTGCGTCCATCACCTGTATTTTGACGAGGCTGATTATGCCGAGAAGGGCACACTGATCAAGTGCAACCCGGCGATCAAGCGTCGCGAGGATCGCGAAGCGCTGCTCAAGGCGCTGGCCGAGGATCGCATCGACGTTGTTGCGACCGATCATGCGCCGCATACATTCGATGAAAAGGGCCAGAGCTACTTCAAGGCGCCGGCTGGTCTGCCGCTGGTGCAGGATGCGCTCCCCTCGCTGCTCGAGCATGTGCACGCTGGTTGGCTGACACTGGAACAGGCGGTGGCCAAGACCAGCCATGCGGTGGCCGAGTGTTACCGCATCCAGGAGCGCGGTTATCTGCGCGAGGGCTACTGGGCCGATCTGGCCCTGATCGATCTCGACGCGCCCTCTGTGGTCGAGCGCGCCGGGGTGCTGGCCAAATGTGGCTGGTCGCCGTTCGAGGGGCGACGCTTGCGCGCGCGGGTGATGACGACCCTGGTCAATGGCGAGATCGCCTTCGAGCACGGGCGCGTCAACGATCAGGTGCGCGGGCAGCGGCTGCGCTTTGGCGCGCAGCGTTGAACGCCAGCAAGATTCCTTGGTTGCGTCGTATCATTCACTATCGTCATCATCCCCGCTTATCGTGGACCTTCGCCTTGCAACCGACGGTCTCTTAGCAGAGAGGCAGCATCGATGTTTTTTCGTCTGTTATCCGATCCCCGCTTGAGGCCAGCGCGCGCGCTGGCTCGAGCCGACGGCGCTTCGATGTTCGTCGTGCTCCTGCTCTGTGCCTTGGTGCTGGCGATGCCTGCAAATGTGGCTGCCAGTGCTGGTGCCAATCATGGCGCCGCGACAACCGCCAAGCACAAGCAGGAGGGCCTGTTCAAGGATGACAGCCAGGATTGCATGCGCTGCCATTGGATGGAGACCATGGCCTACCGCGACCGCGACACCGGTCAGATCGTGAGTCTCTCCATCGACAGCCAGGCGTACAGCCATTCGGTGCATGCCGAGTTGGCCTGCGGTGACTGCCACGCGCGTGGTTTTGCGCGTTATCCGCATCGCAGCAGCAGCGCCGATGAGGCGCTGCAGTGCGTGGGCTGCCATGAGCAACACCAAGACGAGGGCGCGCCAAATCTGATCGGACTCGAGCATGAGTACGAGCAGAGCGTGCATGTGGCCGAGGAGGTCGAGGATTTCTCCTGTTTCTCCTGCCATAACGCCCATACCTTCAAACCGGCCGGCGGCCGCGAGCCGATCGCCGATGTGGTCGTGCAGACCAATGGGGTCTGCCTAAGCTGTCATGAGGACCTGCTGACGCCGGTGCCAAAGGGACATGAATGGCTGCCGAGGCCGCAAGCACACTGGAGTTCGGTGCGCTGTCTCGACTGCCACACGCCGGTGGAAGGGCGGGTGCCGGAGCGGCCCTCGCACAATGTGCTGGCCGCCGCCGATAGCAATCAGCTCTGTGTGGAATGTCATACCAAGGGCTCGGAACTCCTGAGCCAGCTTTACAACTACCGGGCCGAGGAGGAGCGCCAGCAGAAGGGGTTCTTCTCGCGGGCGCTCTATAACGAGGCCTACATCGTCGGCATGTCGCGCAACAGTCTGTTGGATTGGATCAGCCTCATCGTGATCTTCTTGACCCTGCTCGGTGTGGCCGCTCACGGCTACGGTCGCTACCGCGCCTATCGCAAACAGGAGTCCTCGCAATGACCGCGCTCTATCTGTATCCGATCTGGCTGCGGCTTTGGCACTGGCTGAACGCGCTGCTGTTTCTGATCCTGATCGTGACCGGCGTGAGCATGCACTACAGCCTGCATTGGCTGGTGCCGTTCGACACCGCAGTGCCGGTGCACAACAGCTGCGGCGTCCTGCTCACCTTCTCCTGGCTGGCGTTCGTCGCAGGCAACATTTGGGGCGGTAACGGCAAGCATTACCTGGTCAACATCCGCACGCTACCCCAGGAGCTGATTGCCCAGGGCCGCTACTACCTCCACGGCATCTTCGTCGGCGCGCCGCATCCATTCCATGTCAGCGCCGAGCATAAGCTCAATGCCTTGCAGACCCTGAGCTATGTCGGCGTCATGTTCGGGCTGATGCCGATCCTGATCCTTAGCGGCTGGTCGTTCCTGTTCTCAACCGCCTTGCCAGAGACACTGTTCGGCGTCGGTACCGTCTGGATCATCGCGATGGTGCATTTGGCCACGAGCTGGATGCTGGCACTGTTCCTGATCGTGCATGTCTACATCATCACCACTGGCGAGACCCCGACGACCAATCTCAAGGCGATGATCACCGGTTGGCACAAGGAGCGCTCGAGCGGCTGATGCCTTCTGCGTCATCGCTGCACTCGCCGCGCCGCCCCGCTCGTTGTGCTGGTCCGCTAGCCACCTTTGATCCCCGCATTGCACTCTCCGAGATTCAAGATCATGCACATCCGCTCTCTCTTCGCAACCAAGACGCGCCGCCGCATCGCGAGCGTGCTCGCCGTCATCCTGGTGCCAGCGGTGCTCTACAAGGTGGTCTATCCGCTGTTCTTCGATGCCTACACGGGCGTGAAGAATGCGCCGCTCAGCTATGACACCCGCAAACTGAGCGATGCGGAGTTCGAGCAGTTGGCCTTGGAGCTGACCAAGCAAACCCGCCGCGAGCGGGCTGCGGCAACCGTGCGTCAGGATCAGGACAGCTTCGCGCGCGAGGTCAAGATCGACATCCTGATGAATACCCCCTCGTTCTTCGAAGAGGCTGACTATCAGCACATCGGGTATTTCCGCGAGGCGGGCATCCGCGAGTACCAAGGCCCCGAGACCTGTCTCGAGTGCCACGCGACCATCGACATCACCCATGAGGATGGGACCGTCGAGACGGTGGATACCTTGGAGAACATCGTCAACACGGTGCACTTCAAGTTTCAGAGTGCCGCTGGCGGCGCCTTCTCCACCTACGGCTATGACGGCCGTCAGGTCAACGCCGAGGGGGCGCGCAAGATCCCGGTGGGCAAGATCAACCGCGCTTGCGGTATCCCCGGCAGCTTTTCTTGGACTGGCTGGGCGGCGCTAGTCGAGAGCCGCCCCGAGCATCGGCTTGCTGCGGAGGCGCAGTCCTCACCGATCAACGAGGGCGCCGCTGCTGAAGCCAGTGCTGAATCCACGTTTGGTCCAGCAGTTGCTGCGAATGCAGGTAGCGATGGCCATGGCTCCAGCGGTGAGATCGTGATACGCAGCGAGGGCTGCGGCCAGTGCCATATCGGCGGCAACTACCATCCGGCCACCGAGAAGATGATGCCGGTCGGCGACGTGCCCGATGAGGCCAAGCAGGGCATCGACTGCCTGATCTGTCACGCTGCCGAATACGACATGGATCAGCGTTATGTGATCGAAGACAAGACCGGCCTGCGCTGGAACCAGGATCGCAGCATGCGCTCGGCGATGACGGTCGGCCGCGCCACCAACCAGAACTGCCTCAACTGTCATCAGCACAACATGGGCGGCGATGCCTATATCCATAACGTCGCCGCCAAGTCCCTGGGCGAGAAGCATCAGCGGCTGTTGCACACCGGCGCCAAGCGCGGCAACCCGTTCAGTCCACAGGAGGACGTGCATGCGGCGGCCGGCATCAAGTGCACCGATTGCCATGAGCCTGAAGGCCACAAGATCCCGCGCGGGCGCAAGGGCGTCGATCTGGTTGCGACCGACTTGCCAGAAAAGGATGTGACCTGCGAGAGCTGCCACTCACGCGCCCCGCATAATCTCTCCGACCACCGTGCGCTGCTCAACGGCCATGTCGCGCGGCTCGCCTGCGAGACCTGCCACATCAAGCAGCTGCAGGACAACAACGTGGTGCTGCGCGACTGGGTGCATCCCACCTGGGACGCCGAGGAGGGCATCTGGACGCCGACCGATATCTATCGCTCCGGCGAGCCCGGCAAGGGCATGATGTACCTCTGGTTCAATGGCAACGGCACCTTCCTGGCCAATGCCCTGGGCAGCAACCCGGAGGGCGACGGCAGCTATGACCCGCTGATGCAGCAGATCGCGCGCATCGACAACCCCGAGGTGATCGCGGCGGTGCGTGCCCAGGCCAAGGTGCTGAAAACCCATTACCCAGATATCGATGTCGAGCGCTACGTCGAGATGGCCACCGACCCGCTCTCGCAGCTCTCGCCCGAGATGCTCGAGAAGCGCCGCCGGATGGTCAGCGAGAATCTGCGCGAGGCCATGGCGAAAGGCGAGAGTCGCATCTATCCGTTCAAGCCCTTTAACGCGATGATGTTCGAGGACATGAATAACCAGGGGCCGTTCGGGGCGATGATCCTGCCGTTCGACTACGCCACCTACTATGAAACCGGTGATACGCGCGCCTCGGTGGCCAAGGCGATCCAAGACCCGATCGTCCTACGCATGTACCAAGAGCCGTTCAAGCTCTACATGATGGATGAGTTCATGGCCTACTTTGGCGTCGAGGGCGGCTGGAAGACCATCTACCCGCTGACCGATGACGGCCAACTCGGCTCACAGGTGGAGGCGCACTGGATGCGACAGATGGGCACCCTGATGGTCAACCACGGCATCCAGCGCGAGGGCCACAGCTGTAAGGCCTGCCATGAGCCGAATGGCATCCTCGATTATGACGCACTCGGCTATCCACCGGAGCGGGCCGCCGAGCTGTCTTCGATGGACATCGTCGAGGACATTGAGCCTTAGAGGTCGTTTGAAATCCCAATCGCGGAGGCAGCGTTCCGCGCTTGAAAGGCCTCTGGGGTGCCCAATGCAGCATTCCAGACGGCTTCTAAACAGCCCTAGCGGCCAATCATGACCCTTCGATGATGAGCGCGCGGTCCACCAGGGCCGCGATCACGAGATCGCCCCAAACATTCAGCGCCGTGATTGGATAGTCGAAGAAGCGATCGACCACCAGGTAGAGCGCCAGATAGGTCTGTGGTAGGCCGAGCAGGTCCAGCATGAAGGCCATCATCGCGATACCACCGCCGGGGATACCGGCGGTGCCGGCGCTGGAGGCCATGGTCAGCAGCACGATCATCAGCGCCTGCCAGAGTGAGACATCGGCGCCGGCAAGTTGGGCCATGAAGATCAGCAGAATGGATTGATAGAGCGCCGAGCCGTCCATGTTCAGGGTCGCGCCCAGCGGCAGCGTAAAGCTGGTGGTGCGCGCGCTCACCCCGGCGTTCTGCTCCAGCGTCTGCTTCGAGACCGGATAGGTCGCGGCGCTCGAGGCGGTCGCCAGCGCCGTGGCCAGCGCCGCGCGAACCTGGATGAAGAAGCGCCAGGGAAGCCGCCTGCTGCCCAGCCAGAGCAGCGCTGGCAGGAATAGCAGCGCATGTACTAGCGCAGCGATCAACACCGCCCAGACGAATGGCTGTAGCGCCAGCACGCCGGCCCAGTCCATGCTTGCCAAGGTCGCATAGACCAGCGCCGCGATGCCGACTGGCGCCAGCGCCAGCAGGGCCGTGAGCATGCGCATCAGCAGCGCGTTCAAGGCCTCGGCGCCATCGGCCAGGAACTTGCGTGGCTCCAGCTCCAAGCCGCGCGCGGCCAGCGCGGCAAAGATCGCCAGCACCACGATATGCAGGATGTTGCCCTCGGCCAACGAGGCGAACAGGTTTGAAGGCACCAGGTTCGCAATCAGCCGCGCCAGGCTGAAACCGGCGCCGAAGACCTCGCCGCCGCTGGCGATCGGCTCGAGATCCAACAATCCCGGCGCGACCCCGCGCGAGAACAGCAGGCCGAGCAGGGTACCGCTGACGGCGGCAAAGGCCGAGGTCAGCAGATAGAAGCCGAGCGTGCGGCCACCGAGTCGGGCCAGATCAACGCCACGCGCGAGCGCGGCATAGATCGAGACCAAGATCAGCGGCAGGATCAGCACCTTCAGCAGCGACAGGAACACCTCGCCAAGCCAGCCGACCCAGACCGCGCCCGCAGGCCAGATCAGCGCGAACAGCACGCCGAGCGCAAGTCCGGCAGGTGTCGAGTAGAGGGTACGCCAGGTCATTCATTCATGCGTCAAGGTTGGAGAAACGGTGAAGCCGACTTCGGTGCCCCCAGCGGCGGTACACCGAGCACCTGCATCAGACGCTCGACCATCTGTTGCTGGCTCTGTCGGTCGCCGTGTTCCGCCTCGATGTTGTAGTACTCACCGAGCCGATGACGGGCGACGTAGTCGGAGAGGGAACAATCGAAATTGCTGGCGTTCAACTGCTTGTGCATCACATTGAGGCCGGCGGCATTGAGTGCAGCGACTCGGCGTTTTAGCGCGGGATCGGCGCTGAGTGGGTCTGTGCCGACCACGAAGACCAGGTTGTCTTCGTCGCGCAAACGGCTGTTGCCTCCGGCGCCGACGCTGATGCCGGCGTTGACTTTGACGCTGGCATGGCTCGGATAAGCCGCTCGGTTGGTTCCCAGATAAGCCCCCAGATAAGCCCCTGGATAAGCCCTCAAAGTTGCGCTCTCCCGCTCGAGCGAGATGGTGCCGGCACCGCCATTGCCGCTCCAACCGTTGAGGTTGTTGTGCAGCGCGAGGATTGGGCTGCGGCGACTGCGGTAATGGTCCAACACCGCTTGAGTGTAACCGGGAGCGGGTCGGCGCTGGCCACGGCAGCGCCTGGACTCGGCGTTGGAGCGGCTGAAATTGCGATTCGGATCCTGGCCGAGAACGTTGCGCTGGCCGCCGCTATCAACCGCCAGCAGGCCGCCGCCATAATCGATCACCGCCTGCACCGCGACATCGAAGGCGGTGTCTTCGTTGTCATGCGGCAAGACCCAGAATGGCCCCTGCGGATGCTGCTGATGCTCGAGGATGTGGAAGGTCCAGCGGAAGCCGCCCTCGCGCACCTGCTGAAGCCGGTAGCACAACGGTGCGCGCTCGATGCGACTGAGGTTGCGGCGGATGTCGCTGGACTCGGCGCGGGCCGGCTCCATGCACGCGCTGATGGTCATCGAGGAGTCGCCCCGGCCATCGCCCGCGCAGCTGACCAGCAGCGGTGCCAACACAACCGCTAGGATGCCGAGGAAAAGGCGTCTCATAGGCCGCTCCAACCGAGCCGCCGCAGGTGGTGCAGCACCTGCTCGCGGTCGCTGTAGGGGCGCTTGATCCCGTTTTGGTCGATATAGGGCTCGTGGCCCTTGCCAGCGATCAGCGCGACCCAGGGCTCGTGATGTGGTCGCTCGGCGAGCCGGTCGAACAGCGCGGCGATGGCCTCGGCCCGGTCTAGGATCACCGTCGGCGAAGTGCCGCAGCCTTGCATCCCGGCGCGGGCGTCGTCGGCGATCGCCCGCAGATCCTCGAAGCGTGGATTGTCTGACGTCAGAATCACCTGATCCGAGCCGCGACAGACCGCAGCGCCCATCAGCGGGCGCTTGGCGCGGTCGCGATCGCCGCCGCAGCCGAACAGGGTCAGCACCCTGGCGCCGGGGAAGGCCGCGCGGATGGCGCCGAGGATGTTCTCGAGCGCATCCGGGGTGTGGGCGAAGTCGATGACGATGGTGCGATGCCGGTAGACATAGCAGTCGAAACGCCCGGGTACCGGCTGCAGGGCCTGCCAGGTCGCGGGCGGCTCGGCGCCGAGCAGCCGAGTCGCCAGTGCGCAGGCCAGTGCATAGTTGGCGCGGTTGTAGCTCAATGCGAGAAATGGGCTCGCTCGCAGGGCCTCGGCGCTGAGTGCTGAGGCCGGAGCGGGCGGAGTCGGTGCATCGACGGTCGGCTCGGTGGGCAATGAGGGTGGCGCGATCCACACCACTGGCGTGTCGGGTCCACGCTCGGCACGCAGCCGGTGCTCGACCTCGGCGCTGGTCGTGAGCAGTGGCACGCTCTCAGCGAGCTGATCGAGGATCAGTGCCTTAGCCGCGAAATAGCTGGCCTCATCGCCATGGTAGTCGAGATGATCCTGGCTGAAATTGGTCCAGGCCGCCGCTGCGAAGCGCAACCCATGCACACGACCTTGATGTAGTGCGTGGCTGGAGACCTCCATCACCAAGGTGTCGGCCTGAGCGCGACAGCCGTTGAGGATGCGCCGCAGCTCGATGTAGGGCGGTGAGGTGAAGCCGGTCTCGGCCAGCGGCTGGCCATTCAGTGTGAGCCCCAGCGTGCCGATGCTGAGCACGCGCCGTCCGGCCGCGAGCAGGATCGACTCCAGGTATTTGATGGTGGTGGTCTTGCCATTGGTGCCGGTGACCCCGGCGATGTGCCACTGCGCCGGCCCCAGCGGATAGAAGTGATCGCAGAGCCGTTCCAGGGTCTCGCCCCAAGCGTCCGGGGCGGTGACAAAGATCGGACGCCCGGCGAGCTGTCCAGTCTGCAATGCCCCATCCGCCCATCGCACATCCTGCTCCTGAGTGGCATCGGCATCCAGCGGGCGATTGATCACCAGGGCGCCAAAATCACTGTGCAGCAGATACCGCTCGATGATCTCGGCATCGCTCCTGCCGTCATCAAAGCGCTGGAAGCAGAGGATTGAGTTCGGCGTGCAGCGCTCAGCGCGCCATTGGATATCGGTCAGGCGGCGGGTGTCGAGCACGTCGAGATCGGGTGCCTGCGTAAACCGGCAAACGTTGAGCACCTCGCGTAGCGAGCGCACGACTGGGGCATGAGACTGAGGATCGGGCGGCATTCAGACAACAGACACAGGATGCAGTGCGGATCGATCCGGTTAATTGGAAGCCTGCAGCCAGGGCGCGTCTTGGAAGATCCGCACGGCGCTTGCGGCATCCACCGGCCGGGAAAACAGATAGCCTTGACCGCTGTCGCAGCCGAGCCGCTTCAAGGTGGCGTACTGCTCGGGCGTCTCGATGCCCTCGGCGATGACCTGTTTCTCGAGCGTCTCCGCAAGCCGGAGGATGGCGGTGACGATGGCCTCGGTGCGCACATCCTTGGTGATCGAGTTGATGAAGCTGCGGTCGATCTTGATGTAATCGAAGGGGAATTGGTGGATGTAGCTGAGCGAGGAGTAGCCGGTGCCGAAGTCGTCCATGCTCAGCTTGAAGCCCCGGGCATGCAGCTCTTGCATCCCGGCCAGTGCCATCTCCTTGTCGGCGAGGATGGCGCTCTCGGTGATCTCGAGATTGATCAGCGAGGGCGGGCAGCCGTATTGGGCGCTCAGGTCGCTGACCTCGTCGGCGATTTGGCTGTTGATGAACTGCCGGCCAGAGAGGTTGACGCTCACCACCGGCGGCTCGGCGAAATGCGCCGCCCACGCCACCGCTTGGCGGCAGGCCTCAGCGAGCACGAAGCGGCTGAGGTCGAGGATCAGGAGCGTCTCCTCGGCTAGCGGGATGAAGCGATCCGGCGGCACCAGCCCGTGCTCGGGATGCTGCCAGCGCACCAGCGCCTCGAAGCCTTTGACCCGCCCCGTGTCGAGCCTGACGATCGGCTGATACTGGAGCCTGAATTCATCGCGCTCCAGCGCCCGCCTGAGATCGCGCTCCATTTCCATATCCGCCAATGCGCGTGAGTGCATGGCCGGGTTGAACAACGCATAACGGCGCTCACGGCCCTCGCGGCGCTTGGCCTGATACATGGCGATATCGGCATCGCGCAGCAGCGCTTCCGGTTGGTCATAACGGCCGTCGGCGAGCACGATCCCGATACTGGCGCTGGTGAAGATCTCCTGGCCGCTGACGGTGAAGGGGGTTTTTAACGCCTGCTCCAGACGTTGCGCCATGGTTTCAGCGGCATCCGGGCCGGCGATGTGGTTGCTCAGGATCAGGAATTCGTCGCCGCCAAGCCGGGCGATGCTGTCGTCCTGATCGAGGCAGGCATTCAGGCGTTGGCCAATGACGATCAGGAGCCGGTCACCGAGACTGTGTCCGAGGCTCTCATTGACGGTCTTGAATCGATCGAGATCCAGGAAGAAGAGCGCGAACCGATAGCCAGGCTCTTGGCGCTGGCGCTTGATGGCGGCTTCCATGCGCCGATACATCAGGGCGCGATTCGGCAACTGCGTGAGTTCATCGCGGAAGGCGTAATGACGCAGGCGTTCCTCGGCCTGTTTGCGCTTGTCGATATCATGCGCGATCAGCAGCAAGCGTCCGCGCTTGGCCGCGCCGATCCTGATCAGGCTCAGCTCGGCCCAGAACGGCTGCCCGGCGGTGTTGCGCAGGCGGCATTCGACCTGCTCGCTGCGGCCGGTCAAGGCACGGCGCCAGCGCCGGCGCCAGGCGCTGGGGTCGGGATCGCTCAGCCAGCTGATGAGCGCGCGCTGCCGCAGCTCGGCGAAGCTGGCGCCAAGCAAGCGTTGCGCTTGGCGGTTGGCATCGATCAACTGGGCGTTGCGCCCGTCGATGACCAGGAAGGCATCCTGCGCGCTCTCGAACAGGATGCGATAGTCGATCTTGGCGCTCTGTAACGCCCGTTTCGCATGGCGTTGCTCGGTCAGCGCGAGATAGAAACCGAGCACCGCCTCAGCGATCGCCTGATCGCCGTCGGCGAAGGTGAGCGGGGTTTCCGGCGCCTGTTGGTGCCGATGAGCGAGCAGGAGCACCTTGCCACTCGGCGCGGACGAGGCCCAGACCCAGTGCTGTAAGCCTTGCGCCCGCAGCGCCTCGCTGACCTCGGGCGCTACCTGCTCCGTGACCCTGCTGGACGGTGGTTCCGAGAGCGGCACCGAGGGCGAGAGTTGAAAGGTCGCCTTCAGGCCCAGCGCATGCTCCACGACCAGGGTGTTGGCGCGGGTCTGAGTCAGCAGCGCCGCGCAGTCGACTTGCAGGATCTCAACCAGCAGTGCCACCAGATGCTCGCCGAGGTGGTGGTCTACCTGCTGATCGGCCGTCTCCTGACTGGCGAGCGCGTACAGGCGCTGAATGATGCGCGCGATGAGGCGCTGGCGCGACGCATCGCGGCGCGCCGCCCGCAGCTCATGACGCGCGCGTAGCAGACGTGAGCCGAGTTCGTCATATTGCTGGCGATAGAAGTCGATGGACTGTTGACTTGTCTGCGTCTCGTCCACGGAGCGGCTCCTCGGCAGGTCTGTATTCAACCCCGTGCGGTCGGGTTGATGGTGTGGATGCGCTTGTTGTGGTAGAAGCAAACACGATTACGCCCCCCGTCCTTGGCGGCATAGAGTGCTTTGTCGGCGGCGCTCAATAAGGCATCAAAATGTTCATGCTCGGCTTCTCGCTGCGCCGCGCCGAGGCTGATGGAGAGCTGGATGTGATGTCCGCCACAGTCGATGCGCAGTGCGGCAATACGCAGTCTCAGGCGCTCGGCGACGACGATGAGCTGCTTGATGTCCGACACCGAACTCAGCAACAGGAACTCCTCGCCGCCCATGCGGTAGCTGCCTTCGCCTTGGCGAATCGCGGCCTTTAGGGCCTTGGCCACATCGGCCAGCACCTGATCGCCAGCGGCGTGCCCGAATTGGTCGTTAATGCGTTTGAAATGGTCGATATCGATCATGATGACCGACATCGGTAGATCGGCGCGATCACTCATGGCCCAGGCCTGGCCGAGGGCCTCGATGGCCGATCGGCGGTTGGGCAGCCCGGTCAGTTGGTCGGTCAGCGACAGCACCTCCATGCGTCTGTGACTCAGCGCCAGCTCATTGGCGATCCGGCGAAGCTCGGCACGATCATGCTCCCATTTCGCTTGCAGATCGAAGAATCGCTGGACCACGAGCAGATGCGCCTCGAGTGCTTGCGTGCCGATGTCGTTGCGAACGCAGGTATCGGCCCCGGCGGACAAGGCCTGGGTGACCTGCGTGCTATCGCAGCAGTCCAGTATCGACATGATATAGACCTTTTTTCCCCATTCGGTCGAGCGGATCAGTCGACAGAGCCGGCCTTTTTCGATGCCCGCGTCCTCGCCGATCACCACCAGTTGGGGTTGGACTTGGAGTGCGAGCCTCAGGAATTCGTTCTGCTCATGACAGGTGTGCACATGGAAGAACCTCGCCTCCAGGAGCTGTTGGAGCGCATGGTCGCTGCCCTCGGCATGGATCAACAGCGCCTGCAGTTTTTGGCTCTTGGAGCCAGGCGCGCCGGCGTCGGGGGCGTCCGCCGAGTTGGGGTCGTCTGCTGGCGGCAGCGGAGCCGCCGGGATCTCCAGAACCTTTGACCATTCCTGCCATTCGTTGACACTCTGCCTCAGCAGCATCGAGAGCTGACTTAACGGCAGGCCGAGGCGTCGGGCCAGGGTCTTGGTTCGATTCGCCTGGCTCGCCTCGCTGATGCCCGCCTCCAGACAGGATTCCGCGAGCTGATGGCCAAGATGGAACAGCGTCGCCAGCTTCGCGCCGCGCGAGCCCTCGGCGAAATCCGCCTTGCTTGAGTGTTCATGGAATTTGGCCGGTTCCACCAAGGCCTCGGGAAGACCGAAATCGATGAGCATCTCCGAGGATAATTCATTGTGGTCGAAACCAAACTGCTGGCGTTCCGCCGCAGCGAGATCGGAGGGTTGCGCTTCGAGGAGTTCGGAAAACGCCTGCGGGTAAATCGTGGCGAAGGCGAGCATCCCGATGCGCGCCATCAGGGCGCAGGTGAACAACTCCTCGGGTGGGGCGATGCAGGTCACGCGTCCGAGTTCCCTGGAAATCACCGCCATGAGCAGCGATTGCGACCAAAAACCGTGATAGTCGAAAGACTGGCAGCGCTCCTCGTAATGGTTGACATCGATGAGCGAAAAGGCGACGGCCAGTTCGCCGACGGTCTTCAAGCCGATTCTGACGACGGCCTCGGAGATGGAGGTGACGGGTCTGAGACCGGTGCTCGCGGAGTTGGCGAGCTTCAGCAGGCGACCGGACAGCGCGGGATCGCTCTGCACGAGGTGCGCAAGCTGATTGACGGTGGCATGCTCATCCTCCCAAAGCTCCATAATCGCCAGCGCGACCCCATTCGGGCTCGGGAGCTTTTCGGCGGCGTTATCGAGCAGTGTTCTCGCTGTGCTCACTTTGGATCTCCACGGACGAACAACATCAAGTGTTGCGCGCCTGCATGGTACCCCGCGTCCGGGGAACGGCAAAAGCGGGATGCGCGCACAGAGGTCAATCGGCATGGTGACGGCTGACGAGGGCACAACCCCGGCTGATTTAGTAGCATGATGCCTTGCCGCAGCGCTCGCTGCTGTTGTCTTTTAGTTTCGAGGTTGCACGCTCGTGTCCATTGCCCTTGACGCCGCTGGTGTTCGCCGTCCGTTCTCGCTGGCATTGTTCGCCGCCTGGCTGACCTTGCCATGGCTGACCTTGCCGGTCGACGCGCTGGCGGATACACAGCCGGTCCATCTGTATAACTGGAACGACTACTTCGCCGAGGATACGCTAGCGGACTTCGCCGCGCGCAGCGGGATCGAGCCGGTGCTCGATGTCTATGACGCGAACGAGGTCCTTCTCGGCTGCGTTGGTCTATTTGGGCAAGGATCCCAACAGCCTGGACCCGGCCGATCTGGACGCCGCGACCGAGCTGCTGAAGGCGGTGCACCCACATATCCGTTACTTCCATTCCTCGCAGTACATCAGTGATCTGGCGACCGGCGATCTCTGCATCGCCCATGGCTACTCCGGCGATGTGCTGCAGGCGCGCGAGCGCGCCGACGAGGCCGGTGGCCCGGAGATCGCCTATCGCATCCCGCGCGAGGGTGCGGCGCTCTGGACCGATGTGATGGCGATCCCGAAGGATGCGCCGCATCCCGAGGCGGCGCAGGCCGTCATCGCCTACCTGCTGGAGCCGGAGGTGATTGCCGAGGTCTCGAACTACGTCTACTACGCCAACCCGAACCAGGCCGCGAGCGAGCACCTGGATGCCGAGCTGCGCGATGATCCCGGCATCTATCCGCCGGCGGCGGTGAAGGCGCGGCTGTTCGTGCCGACCGAACGCTCGGAGCGCGCGATCCGTGACCTGAATCGGCGCTGGACCAGGATCAAGTCGCGGCGCTGAGCGGGGGCCCATGGCCGAGCCATCATCGACGCGCGAGCCCTGGCAAGACCCGCACGCGGCGCCCATCGTGCGCATCGAGCGGCTGACCAAGCGCTTTGGCGAGGTCTACGCGGTCGATGACCTGAGCCTGAACATCTATCGCGGCGAGTTCTTCTCGCTGCTCGGGGGTTCGGGCTGCGGCAAGTCGACCCTGCTGCGGCTGCTGGCCGGGCTTGAGCGGCCCACAGCCGGGCGCGTCTTCATCGATGGCGTCGATGTGACCCATCTCCCGGCCTATGCGCGGCCGGTGAACATGATGTTCCAGTCCTACGCGCTGTTCCCACACATGAATGTCGAGCAGAACGTGGCCTTCGGGCTCAAGCAGGAGGGGATGGCGCGGCGCGAGCGCGGCGAGCGCGTGGGCCAGATGCTCGAGCTGCTGCAAATCACCGAGCTGCGTCGGCGCAAGCCGGATCAGCTCTCCGGTGGTCAGCGCCAGCGCGCGGCGCTGGCGCGCAGCCTAGCCAAGCAGCCGAAGCTGTTGCTGCTTGACGAGCCGCTCGGCGCGCTCGACAAGCGCCTGCGCGAGAACACCCAATTCGAGCTGGTCAATCTGCAAGAGCGACTCGGCATCACCGTTATCACCGTGACCCACGATCAGGAAGAGGCGATGACCATGTCGACCCGGATCGCGGTGATGCACGCCGGGCAGATCCTGCAGGTGGATACGCCCACCGGTATCTACGAATACCCGAATTGCGAGGCTGTCGCGCGCTTCATCGGCTCGGTGAATCTGTTTCCCGGCAAGGTGGTCGCGCTCGAGGGTGATCAGGTGCGCATCGCCTCGCGGCTTGGCCCGATGATGCGCATGCGCTGTCTGTATCCGCTGGCGATCGGCACCCCGGTGAGCGTGGCGGTGCGCCCGGAGAAGATGCGCCCCTGTGAGCCTGACGCGCCCGGCGGCGCGGTCAATCGGCTCGCTGGCGTGGTCGAGGACATCGCCTATCTGGGCGATGTGTCGATCTATCGGGTGCGGGTGCCGGCGAGCGAGGAGGCGTCCATCGCGGCCGAGAGCGGGAACGGCATCAACGTCGAGATGACCCTGACCAACATCCAGCCGCGCACCGAGCAGGCCCTGACCTGGGGCCAGCCGGTGGCGATGGAATGGTCGCCGACCAGCGGCGTGTTGCTGACCGAGTGATGTTCAATCGGCTGCTCAACATCGGCCTGCCGTACCTGTGGCTCGGGCTGTTCTTTCTGCTGCCGTTCGTCATCGTGCTCGGCATCAGTCTGGCCGAGCCGGCACTGGCGCAGCCGCCCTACACCGCGCTCTGGGAATGGGTGGAGCAGGGCGTGCTCGCCATCCGACTGAATCTGAAGAGTTATCTGCTGCTGGCCGAGGATGATCTCTACCTGGCGGCGCTGCTCAGCTCACTCTGGATCGCGCTGGTCTGCACGCTGCTGTGCCTGCTGATCGGCTATCCGATGGCCTATGCGATCGCGACCGCGCCGGAGCGCTGGCGCGTGCTGCTGTTGATGCTGATCGTGCTGCCGTTCTGGACCTCGTTCCTGATCCGCGTCTACGCCTGGATGGGCATCTTGCGCGGCAATGGCCTGCTGAACAACTTCCTGCTCTCGTTGGGCCTGATCGAGCAGCCGCTACAGATCCTGCACACACCGCTGGCGATCTATATCGGCATCGTCTATGCCTACTTGCCGTTCATGATCCTGCCCAGGTCGGCGGTCACATGGACGCGGTCCGCATAACGAGTGGCCAACCCACGCGCTAAACCCTTAGACTAGACAATTGATCATTGGTTGGGGTGCGGGATGTCTTGGAATGCCACAAACCCGGCCTTGGGCGAGGCGCGCCATAATGACGCCTTCAGCGCCGCTCAGAGCGCCGCGCGCCAAGCCCGGGAGCGCCTTGGCGCGACGCCGAGCTGGGTCTTGGCCTTCGGTGGCGGTCGGCTTGATCCGGCCGCGCTGCTGAATGGCCTGCGCAGCGTGCTCGGCGAGATCCCGATCGTCGGTGGTAGTACCGTCGGCCTGATCACGGCTCAGGGCACAACGCTGACCGGGTTTGAATGCGGTCTGCTGCTGTTCGCCGAGCCGCTGGTGCCAGGCGCGATCCTGAGCGAGACCCAGAGCGGACGCTGTGATTCACGGGCCGCCGGACAACGCCTCGGCGCCGCGCTGCGCGCCGCCGATCCCGACGCTTCAACGATTCTGCTGCTCTACGATTCGGTGCATGCGGCCGCGCCGTTGCACCTGCATAACGGCAGCGACCTAGTCAACGGCTTCCATGAAGGGCTCGATGGGCTCGAGGCGAACCTGATCGGTGCTGGAACCCTGGGGGAACTGGCGATGGAGACCAGCGTCGTCTTCGATGGTCGCGAGGCGCGACGACACAGCGTTGTCGCGGTGTCGATGCCAAGGGGGCTGCGCAGTCATATCCGCATCACCCATGGCTGTTATCCGGCCAGCGATTTCATGACCATCACCCGCATCGAGGATGAGCGCATCCTCGAACTCGACGGTCGGCCGGCCTTCACGGTGGTGGCCGAGCGCCTGGCGATCCCCGAGGCCGAGCTGGCGCGGATGGTGCCCCCCGTGCTCGCGTTGGCCCTGGGCGAAAAACAAGGCGACCCCTTCGCCCCCTTTGCCGATGCGAATTACAATAACCGTCTGGTGGTGGCTGCGGATGCCGAGTCTGGGGCACTGATCCTCTACGAGGCCGATTTCGCCGTTGGCAGCCGTGTCCAGCTGATGGATATCGAGCCGCGCAGTATGATCGATTCGGTGCGCGAACAGACCGATTCCTTGCTCGCCGAGCTGGGCGAGACCAAGCCCTTGTTCGGGCTCTACATCGACTGTGCGGGTCGCTCGATGGCGTTCAGCGGCACGGACGAGGACGAATCCGCGCCCGTGCGCACCCTGATCGGCGAGCGTTGTCCGCTACTCGGGTTCTTCTCCGGTGTCGAGATCGCCCCGGTACAGGGGCGCTCCCGACCGCTTGATTGGACAGGGGTGATGGCGATCTTCACCCAGACCACGGACGCAGACCGGGCCTCCCGCCCTGATTGACCGCGCAGAGACCGCCCATTGCCCAAGCAGCCGGTCGCCGGACACCGGCGACTTGGCAGCCGGTCGCCGGACACCGGCGACTTGTTGGAGAACCGCTTTATGGATGACCTGCAGACAAGCCAGCAGGCGCTCGAGTTCTACCGCCAGCAGTACGATGAACTCGGGACGCATCTGCTCCAAGCGCGCCACGAACTGCGAGCGGCGCGCCGCGATGCCTACCGTCAGCGGGCCATCGCGCGCATCATCCAGCGCCTCTACCTGCTCGCCGGTCGCGAGCCGACCCATCAGCAGATGGATGATCGCCTCGGCGAGCATCTGGTCGCGCTGTTGGTCGAGTCCCTGCAAATCGACTGTGCTGCGGTGCTCACGCAGACCAGCGCCGAGACCCTGATCGTCTCGCATGCGCTGGGCCTGGATACGGCCTTTCAGTTGACCCTCCCGGTGCCGCTGTCGGAGCAGCCGCTCAACATGGTCACGCACCAGATGTCGCCCGAGGTGCGCGAGGCGCTGCACGCCCAAGGCTTGCGGCTCTGGCTCTGGACCGCCTCCCCGCGCAGCGGCATGGTGCTGCTGCTCGGTCAGCGGCGCGACCAAGCGCTGGGGATACCGCTGTGCCTGGACGCCGACGATCTGGTGATCGCCGAAGCGGCCCTAGGCTTCTTCGAGGCGTCCAAGCTGTCGGTGACCGATCATTTGACGGAGTTGGTCAATCGCACCCGCCTGCATCAGGTGCTGGAAGAGAATCTGAAGCGAGCCAGGCGTTATGAGACGCCCTTTTCCGTGATCATGGTGGACATGGATCACTTCAAATTGGTCAACGACCAACATGGCCATCAGGTCGGGGACGAGGTGCTCGTGCGCCTGGCCAAGGTGCTGATGAGGAATACGCGCGCTGTGGATGTGGTCGGGCGTTGGGGCGGCGAGGAGTTCTTGGTGGTGGCGCCGAACACCGAGCTTGCACAGGCAGCCCAGTTGGCGGAAAAACTGCGCACGGCGGTGGCCAACAGCGAGCTTCCCGCAGTGGGTTTCAAGACTGCGAGCCTGGGCGTGGCCAGTTACAACGCCGGCGATGATCAGGAATCGATCATCGGGCGCAGCGATGCCGCCTTGTACAAGGCGAAAAGGAACGGTCGCAATCAGGTTTGGTATTGAGGTTTGAGACGCGCCAACCTAGCGCAGCAACAACGTCGGCACCTTCGCCGAGCGCAGCAGGTCGGACCGCGCCAGGAAGGGCCGCCTCTAAGGATGGTCGCGCCGAAACAGCGCCATCTGACTGGCGCCGCCATAGAGCGGATGCACGCCGCCGATATCGCGGTGGCGCAACCCGTAGCCGTGCCGCTGGGCGATGCCGCGCGCCCAACGCTGGAAGCGCGCGCGGTCCCATTCGAAGCGATGATCGGGATGGCGAAAGCGGTTCGGCGGCACCTCGAGCAGCGGATTGAATTCGGCGTTTGGAGTGGTGATGATCACCGTTCGCGGGCGCATCCGCGCGAAGAGCGCCTGCTCGACTTGGCCGAGATCACGCGGATCGATGTGCTCGATGGTCTCGACCAGGATGGCGCAGTCGAAGCCGACGAGCGCGTCATCGGGATCGGTCAGCGAGCCGTGTCGCAGCTCGATCCTGGGGCCGTTAGCAGTACCCGCACTGATGCCGGAAGGCACTTCGGCATCGAGCCGTAGCCGCACCTGCTCCAGGCACCCAGCATCGAGATCCAGCCCCAGGATGCACTCGAGTCCGGGCTCCCGGGCCAACCGCACCAGCACATCCCCATCGCCGCAGCCAAGATCGAGCAGGCTGCGGGCACCGCTCGCCCGCACGGCGTTGACCACCGCCTCGAGGCGTTCCTCATGCAGCGGCGTGGTGGCTTCTTGATTCCAGTGCATCGATCTTGCCGCCGCTGTTGTGACGCCCAACGACATTATAGAGTGACCAATCTATAGTGCACAGCCATGCGGAGCAGGCCGCGTCCTGCGGAAACCCTGGCCATCGGAGCGAGCGGATGGAGCAAAAGACGGATCAAACGAGCGACTGGCCGACGGGCTTCATGCTGATCCAGGCGAACCGGCTGGAGTCCCTGCGCGGGTTGCTCAGCGCCTGGCTTAGGCGGCATCCGCTGCATCCGCTGGAAAACGAGGCCATTCTGGTACAGAGCAACGGCATCGGCCAATGGCTGAAGCTCGCGCTGGCGGCGCTGCCCGCAGATGACCCGGTGGCGAAGGCAGGCTCGGCGTCTGGAACGGCATCCGATGCGGCAGAAGGCGGCTGCGGCATCGCCGCAGCACTGGACATGATGCTGCCCGGGCGCTTCCTGTGGCAGGCCTACCGCGCCGTACTCGGCGACCTGCCGGACGTCTCGGCCTATGACAAGGCGCCACTCGGCTGGCGGCTCTACCGACTGCTGGGCGCTCTGGACGACCTCGCGGACAACAGCGCCGAGCGAGGCTGGCTCGCCCCGCTGCGCGGTTTCCTCGACGCCGATACCCACCACGACGGGCGCGCGCGCCGGCGCCACCAGCTCGCCGAGCGGCTGGCCGATCTCTACGATCAGTATCAGGTCTACCGTGCCGACTGGCTCGCCGCCTGGCAGCAGGGTGAAGATGTGCTGATTCGCCCGAACGGGGAGCGCGTTGCCTTGCCCGAGGACCAGCGCTGGCAATCGCTGTTGTGGCGTCGGCTGAAGCAGGATCTGAGCGGTTCGGGCACAGGTCAAGTCGAGGCCAGCCGCGCCGAGATCCACACCCGCTTCCTGGCGCAGGCCAAGACGCTCACCCCGAACACGCGACCGGAGGAACTGCCGCGCCGGGTCATCGTCTTCGGCATCTCCTCGCTGCCACGCCAGACCATCGAGGTGCTCGAAGCCATCGCCCCGGTCGTCCAGGTCATGCTCCTGGTGAACAACCCGAGTCAACACTATTGGGGTGATATCGTCGAGGGCCGCGAGCTGTTCCGCCGGACCTACCAGCGTAGCGCCGAGCGCAAAGTGCCCGACGGCCTCGATGAAAACACGCTACACCTGCACGGCCATCCGCTGCTCGCGGCCTGGGGCAAGCAGGGGCGCGACTACATCCGCCTGCTCGACGAACACGACGACCGCACGCAGTACGAACAGCACTTCGCGACCCAGAGCCTCAAGATCGATCTGTTCGAGTCCCCGATCGACCCAGACACCGCCGGCACCGCCAGCTTGCTGCAGCAACTGCAGGACGACATCCTGGAATTGCGCACCCTCCAGGAGCGTCGCGATCTGAGAACGGCGATCGACCCGCGCCACGACCGCAGCCTCGCGTTTCAAGTCGCCCACAGCCCTCAGCGCGAGATCGAGATCCTGCAGGACCAGCTGCTCGCGGCCTTCGCTGCCGCCAAGACGTTTGATGACGCGTCCGCGACGACCCCGCTGTCACCGCGCGACATCCTGATCATGGTGCCAGACATCGCCACCTACGCCCCGCACATCGAGGCCGTCTTCGGCCGGCTGGCCCAGGACGACCCGCGCCACATCCCGTTCCACATCGCCGATCAGGGCGAGCGCCAACGCAACCCGCTGCTGATCGGCCTAGAGACCCTACTCAACCTGCCGCAGGCACGACTGTCGACCAGCGACGTGCTGGATCTGCTCGACATCCCGGCCCTGCGCGCGCGCTTCGGGCTGCAGGAGTCAGACCTGCCACGGCTGCGTCAATGGGTCGCCGGTGCGCAGATCCGCTGGGGGCTCGATGCCGCGCAGCGCGCGGGGCTTGGCCTGCCCGCAGGCCTGGAGCAGAACAGTTGGCGCTTCGGTCTCGAGCGCATGCTGCTCGGCTTCGCCACCGGCGACAGCGACCCCTGGCACGAGGTGGAGCCCTACGCCGAGGTTGGTGGACTCGAATCGGTCCTGGTCGGGCGCCTCGATGCCTTGCTGCAGACCCTGGTCCACTACTGGACTCAGCTCCAGCAGCCGCGCTCGGCCAAGGCCTGGGCGGTCCTCATCGCGGGTTTGCTCGAGGACTGCTTCAGCGCCGAGAGCGAGGCCGAGGAGTTGACCCTGGCCAGCTTGCGCGAGGCCCTGGAGCAGTGGCAGCAGGAGGGCGCGCGCGGCGGGCTGGGCGACGAACCGCTGCCGCTAGAGGTGGTGCGCCGCTCGCTGCTGGCGCGGCTCGATGAGCCGACGCTGAGCCAGCGCTTCCTGGATGGTAGCGTGAATTTCGCCACCCTGATGCCGATGCGCGCGATCCCATTCCGCCAGATCTGGCTGCTCGGCATGAACGACGGCGACTACCCGCGCAGCCGCCGTCCGGTCGATTTCGATCTGATGGCCCATGATTATCGCCCCGGCGATCGTTCCCGGCGCGAGGATGATCGCTATCTGTTCCTGGAAGCGCTGCTCTCGGCGCGTGAGCAGTTGGTCATCAGTTGGGTCGGGCGCAGCCTCCGCGACAACAGCCCGCGCCCCCCTTCGGTGCTGGTCGGACAGCTGCGTGATCACCTGGTCGCTGGTTGGCAGCTGGCGGCTGCAGCGAATGCGAGTGCGGCAACGGATACGAATGCAGCAGCGGATACGGCAAAGCAGCGCCACGCGGGTGTAACCAAAGCGGGCGCTATCGATACCTCCGGCCAGGCGCTGGTCACCGCGCTCACCACCGAGCATCCGCTGCAGCCCTTCAGCCGGCGCTACTTCGAGCCCGGACGTGATTCGCGCCTCTTCACCTACGCCCACGAATGGCGTGCGTTGCATCGCGCGCCCGCAGAGCCGGCAGAGCAAACAGACCCGGTGGAGCCGGCAGCAGCTTCCCCGAGCGTTGCCTCTGATGCCAGGCCAAAGGCAGAGATGGACTCCGCTCCGGCATCCCGGCCAGCGCCCAAGCGGGAACAGCCGCCGAGTCTGCCTCCACCCAGCTTTGATGGCCCGATCCAACTGGCCACGCTCGGGCGCTTTCTGCGCCATCCGGTGCGCACCTTCTATACCCAGCGCCTGCAGGCGTCTCTGGAGCGCGAGGTCGAGCAGAGCGCGGATGTCGAGCCCTTCGCCATCGATGCGCTCAGTGGCTGGAGGTTGCGCCAGCAGGTCATCGACGCGGTTGCGCGGCAGTGGGTGCAGACGCCGGAGCGGACGCTCGACGAGGGTCTCGAGCGGGCTATCGGGTGCCTTGCGCGCGCCGGCCAACTGCCGCTGAAGCCCTTCGATGCCCCCTGGGTCGAGCAACTGACGGCGGAGCTGACCGCCCCGCTGGCGCGCTACCAACAGCTGCTCGCGGCGCATCCGCAGTCGCTGCCGAACCAGGTCGTGCGCCTTGAGCAGGCAGGGCTGGTCTTGGAGGATCGCCTGACCGGCCTGCGCGCGGCGGCCGATGGTGAGCGCTTGCGCCTGACCCTGCAGGCCAGTGAGCTGGTCAAGGAGCAACGGCTCAAGTGGTACCATCTGGTGCGCCCCTGGCCCGCGCATCTGGCCGCTCAGTGCGAGGCGCCGACCACCAGCTGGCTGATCGGCCCGGGTAGCATCGTGATCCTGACACCGCTCGCGCCCGATGAGGCGCAAGCGCATCTGCGCGCGTTGCTGCGGGGCTATGTCGAAGGGCTGACTCGGTTGCTGCCGCTGGCCTGCAGGACGGGCTTCGCCGCGCTGGCGAAGGATGCAGGCGATCGGCGTGCGAACCCGGCGGAAACCTATGAAGGGGGCTTCAACCGCAGCGGTGAAAGCGACGACCATCCCGGTTATCGGCGCTATTGGCCCGACTATGCCGCATTGAGCGCCGACCCGGGCTCAGGCTCGGACCCAAGCTCGGGCGCGGGCGCGGGCTCAAACCAAGGCTTTCACTCCCTGATCGAGCAGGTCTACACACCCCTGTTTGCCCATACGCCGACGCTGGAGGAACTCTGACATGGAGGCTGCGATGGACACCACCACGGCTACCGATCAGCCGCTGGAGCCGCTGAACTTTCCGCTGCATGGCAGTCGTCTGATCGAGGCCAGCGCGGGCACCGGCAAGACCTTTACCCTGGCGCTGCTCTACATCCGCTTGGTGCTCGGCCATGGCGATCGGGGCAGGGCGTCGGAGAAGGCGCTGATGCCACCCAACATCCTGGTGGTCACCTTCACCGACGCAGCGACCAAGGAGCTGCGCGAGCGCATCCGCGCGCGCCTAGTCGAAGCCGCCACAGTGTTCGACGAGCCGGCGACGACCGCCCGCTCAGCGACGGAAAACCTCGATCTCAACAGCGTCGTGGATGATGACCCGCTACGGATGCTGCGCGCCGACTATCCGCCCGAGGCCTGGCCCGGCTGTGCGCGACGGCTGCGTCAGGCGGCGGACTGGATGGACGAGGCATCGATCGCCACGATCCATGGCTGGTGTCAGCGCATGCTCCAGGAGCACGCCTTCGCCACCTGCGGGCTGTTCCAGCGCGAGCTGGTCATCGATCAGACGGATCTGATCCTAGAGATCCTTCGTGACTACTGGCGCACGCACTTCTACGCCCTCGATCCCGAGGATGCCCGCCACATCAGTGAGGTCGTCGCCTCGCCCGAGGCGCTGCGGAAGAAGCTCGATGCCTGGCTCAGCCGCCGTGATGCCGGTCTCTGCTACAAGGGCGCGCCATTCAGCTGCGACAGTCTCGCCGAGCCGCTGGCCGCGCATCGCCACTGGCTCGCTCAAGGGCAGGCGAAGGCCACGGTCTCCGAGCCCACGCTGGAGGCCTGCCTGCTCGCTCACGCGCAACGCTGGGTTGCGCGCGAACTGCCGCACCGATTAAACCTTCGCGCCGAGATGGGTTTCGACGAGTTATTGCGCGACCTCGACGCCGCGCTCACGCCTCCCAATCCGACGCCCGCGTCACAGGCCCAAACCAGGGTCCTGGCCACGACCATCCGCCGGCGGTTCCCGGTCGCCCTGATCGACGAGTTCCAAGACACCGACCCGATCCAGTACCGCATCTTCGATGCCGTCTACGAGGTCGCCAAGAACGACCCCGAAACCGCGCTGGTGATGATCGGTGATCCGAAACAGGCTATCTACGGCTTTCGCGGCGCCGATATCCAGACCTATCTGGCCGCGCGTCGTGCCACGGCTGGACGGCATTACACGCTCAAGATCAATTTCCGCTCCACGGATCCCCTCGTCGAGGCCTGCAACCGCTTCTTTGGCCATGCCGAGGGACAGCCGCGCAAGGCGTTTCGCTTCGCGCTCGACACCACCGCCGAGAATCCGATTCCGTACACCAAGATCGATGCCAAGGGCAGACAGGAGCAGCTCCTCATCGATGGCGCTCCGGCCAAGGCGATGACCTTCTGGTGGCTCGACGGCGAGTCGCAGGTGGTCAATCCCGAGGGCTATCGAACCTCCATGGCGGCGGCGGCCGCCGCCGAGATCGCGCGCTGGCTGGAACAGGCGCAGGCGGGCCGAACCGGCTTTCAGGCGCCGGGCAGCTCGACCATTCACCAGCCACTGAAGCCAAAAGACATCGCCATCCTGGTGAAAGACCGCAAGGAGGCCACGGCGATGCGCGAGGCGCTTGCGGCGTTGCGGATCAACAGCGTCTACCTGTCCGACCGCGACTCGGTGTTCGAGACCGAGGAGGCACGCGATCTGCTGCATTGGCTGCGCGCCTGCGCCTCACCGACCGACGAGGGGCTGGTGCGCGCCGCGCTGGCGACCAATACCCTGGCCCTGCCACTGGAGACACTCGCCCACTGGCAGCAGGACGAGCTGCAATGGGAGGCGCGGGTCGAGCGCTTCGGCGAATACCGCCGCCTCTGGCAACGCCAGGGCGTGCTGGCGATGCTGCGCAGGCTGATGCACGAGTATGCGCTGCCTGCCCGCTTGCTGGCTCGTCCCCATGGCGAACGCCTGCTGACCAACCTGCTGCACTTGGCGGAATGGCTGCAGCAGTCGGCCACCGCGCTGGACGGCGAGCAGGCGTTGATCAGGCACCTGTCGGAGCATCTGGACTGCCGTGGCGAGGAGTTCGTCGTCCGGCTCGAGAGCGATGCCGAGCTGATCCAAGTCGTCACCATCCACAAGTCCAAGGGCTTGGAATATCCGCTGGTGCTGCTGCCGTTCATCTGCAGTTGGCGCGAGGTCGATGGCCACATCAAGCAGGTGCCCTATCACGCCACCGCGTCGGGTGGGACGCTCGAGCGCTGGCTCGAGATCGCCGGCAAAAACGCCTTCGGCAAGGCCTGGAAGGCGGCGGACGACGAGCGCCTGAGCGAAGACATGCGCCTGCTCTATGTCGCCGTCACCCGCGCCCGGCATGCGGTCTGGCTTGGCATTGCGCCGCTGAAAAGTGGCAACTCCAAGACCCCGCAGTTGGAAAAATCCGCCATTGGCCACGTGCTGAATGGAGGTAAAAAGCTGGCCTCCGCCGACGCCCTCTGGAGCGCCCTGGAACGGCTCAGGGGCGACTGCGACGCCCTCTGTGTGCGCGCAGCACCGAGCGCGCGCACGCGGGCACTCGCCGCGACGCCCGACACGGCACTGGAACCGGCACGCGTGCCCAAACATGGCCAGTTTCAGCGTTGGTGGATCGCCAGTTACTCGGCGCTGCGCCTGCAAGGGGCTTGGACCCCGCAGGCGCTGCCAGCAGCGACAGAGACCAGCTCGCCGCCAGCGCTGTCCGCCGAGACGGCGGCGCAGGAGACGGCGCTCGAGGAGGCGGATCTTGACCCGCTGTCAGTGCCGGAACCGACTGACCCCTTTAGAACCGAGGCAGAGGCTGCTTCACCTGTCGCTGCAGTAATCGACGCGGCCAACGCAGCTGACGCATCCCGTTCAGTGCTAGAAGACCCGACTCCGCCGCACGCGCTGCATTCGCTACCGCGTGGCAGCCGCTATGGCACCTTCCTGCACGGTCTGCTCGAATGGGCCGCAGCGCAGCAGGGGCTGGACGCCGAGGGCCAACGCCAACGCGGCTATGCCGCCGCAGCCGACGGTGCCCACGTGCGTCGCGACATGCTCGCGCGCCGCTGCAATCTGCGCGGACTCGACGGCTGGATCGATCCGCTCGATCGCTGGCTTGCGCACCTCCTGACGCGCGAGTGGCGCCTGACGGGGCTCGAGGACGCCACCGGGCAGGCACCGCAACTACGGCTGCGGGAACTCGCCCCGCGCCAAACGCAGGTGGAGATGGAGTTCTGGCTCGAGAGCAGCCAGGTCGACACGGCCGCCCTGGACCGCCTGGTCCAGCGCCACTGTTTGCCCGGCCAGGCGCGACCAGCGCTGCGCGCAGACCGCTTGAACGGCCTGCTCAAGGGCTTCATCGACCTAGTGTTCGAGCACGACGGGCGCTATTACGTGCTCGACTGGAAATCCAACTGGCTCGGCCCGGACGATAGCGCTTATACGGCCCAGGCGATGCGCACGGCCATGCTCGTGCATCGCTACGATCTGCAATACAGCCTCTATCTGCTCGCGCTGCACCGACAACTGCGCACGCGCCTGCCTGGTTATGACTACGCGCGCGACATCGGCGGCGCGATCTACGTCTTCCTGCGCGGTAGCGGCGCGACGACCCAGGGGCTGTTCACCGACAAGCCGCCCAGGGCGTTGATCGAGAGCCTCGATCGGCTCTTTGCCGGCGTGCCCCTGAGCGCGATTCCGGAGTGTGCCTGATGTCGACGACGCTCACGAACACCACCGACGGTTTGTTCCAGACCCTGCAGCACTGGGTCGAGGCCGACGCCCTGCGCGCCCTGGATCTGTCGCTGACGCGCTTCATCGCCACGCACAGCGGCGAGACCGATGAGGCCGTGCTGCTCGGCGTGGCGCTGACCAGCGAGCGCCATCGGCATGGCCACGTCTGCCTCGACCTGCAGGGCGCCCTGCGCGAGCCGGCGGCGCTGCTCGGACGCGTGCGCGACGATCAGGAACTCGCTGCGCAGGTGCGCGAGGCGCTCAACGCATGCTTGCGGGCGCTCGAGCTGTCGGACTGGGTCGCGCGCCTAGCCCGCAGTGCAGCGGTCAGCGACTGGCTCGGTGGCCAGTGTGACGACGGCGCCTCGCCGCTGGTCCTCGCCGGCAGCGAGGCGCGGCCATTGCTCTACCTGCGCCGCTATTGGCAGGACGAGAACCGCATCCGCGACGGCATCCGCGCACGCCTCCGCCAGCCGATCGTTGTCGACCAAGATAGCCTAAAAGCGCAACTGGATTCCCTCTTTGGGCCTGAGCCCGAGTCGAAACCTGAGTCCGAGCAGCGCGCCGAGCCGGACTGGCAGCGCATCGCCTGTGCCCGCGCCGCGTCGCGCGCCTTTTTTATCATCACCGGTGGCCCCGGCACCGGTAAGACCACCACCGTGGTCCGGCTGCTGGCGTTGCTGCAGGGGCTGACCGTGGCGGACGGCAACCCGCCGCTGCGGATCGAGTTGGCCGCACCGACCGGCAAGGCGGCAGCGCGGCTCAACGAGTCCATCGCCGATCAGGTCGACAAACTCAGCGGCCATCAGGCGCCCGCAGGCAGCATCCCGACCCGCGTCAAGACCTTGCACCGGCTGCTCGGCACCCTGCCGGACAGCCGTCGCTTCCGCCACCATGGCGCCAATCCGTTGCCAGCCGATGTGGTCGTGGTCGATGAGGCCTCCATGGTCGATATCGAACTCATGGCGCGATTGCTCGAGGCGCTGCGACCAGATGCGCGCCTGATCCTGCTCGGCGACAAGGACCAGCTCAGCTCGGTGGAAGCGGGCGCGGTGCTCGGCGACCTGTGCCAACGCGCACTCGGTGAGCACGACCGGGCAGGGGACCTCGGCCAGGCCGTGGTGATGCTGCAGAAGAGCTTCCGCTTCAATCCGCAGGGCGGCATCGGCGCGCTTGCCAGGCTCGTCAACAGCGCGGGCGACACCCCGACTCAACCCCGGCTGGAGCAGACGTTAGCGCTGTTCGAGCGGGAGGCAACCCGGCAAGACTCGAACGACGGTGTCATCGTCCTAAGGCGGCTGAGCGAGACCAGTGATCAGGCTTTCAGGGCGTTGATCATCGCGGGCTACGGGGCTGAGGGCAGCGCGTTGGCCAAGATGCGTCGGGCGCCGACAGGATCGGTGGATCAGGACGCGCTCAACGCGTGGGCAAAACAACTGCTGGAAGCGCAAAAGCGGTTTCAACTGCTCACGCCGCTGCGCCAGGGCGCTTGGGGCGTGGAAGGTCTCAACCGGCGCATCATCGAGCTACTGCGGGAGCAGGGGCTGCTCGGTGCCGGCGGTGGCGGCCCTGCATTCCAGCCGCGACAGTGGTTCGCGGGGCGCCCTGTGCTGATCACGCGCAACGATTACGGGCTGAACCTGATGAACGGGGACATTGGGCTGACCCTGCGGGTGCCCGCCGACACGACAGCGACGGGCGCGGCTGGGACGAGGCCGGTGCTGCGCGTCGCCTTCCCGACCGCCGAAGGCGGCGTGCGCTGGGTGCTGCCGAGCCGCTTGCAGGCGGTGGAGACGGTCTTCGCGATGACCGTGCATAAGTCCCAGGGCTCGGAATTCGAGCACACGGCACTGATGCTGCCGGATAAGCCGAATCCCGTGCTCACACGGGAGCTGCTCTACACCGCGATCACGCGCGCCAAAGCACGCTTCACGCTGCTCTATAGTCAGGAGGCGGTGCTCGGGGAGGCGCTGACAGGACGCGTTCAACGCGTCAGCGGGCTGCAAGAGACGTGGCTCTAGGGCTGGCTAGGGCTGGCTGCAGGTTGGCTTGCACAGAGCCCAGGGAGCCTGCACCGCGCTCGGCGAGCCGATCCTGCGCGGCGGCATGATCGCCACGCCCGCCGAGACCAGGATCGATGCCTACATCGAGGCCGAGCGCCGCCGCCATGGCCAGGCGCTGGAACGGGCGCTGACGGATCTCGAGGCGCGCGCTGGAGCCGAGGCCATGCACTGGCTGAAACCTGTACGGCATCTGCCGAAGGGCTCGCCGCGCGAGGAGTTGCCCGCGCTCGCGGCGCGCATCGATGCCGACATCCTGGTGCTCGGCACGCTGGGGCGCAGCGGCGTCTCTGGGCTGTTGATCGGTAATACCGCCGAGGCCGTGCTGCAACGTCTCGACTGCGCGGTGTTGGCGGTGAAGCCTGCGGGCTTCGTCAGCCCGATCGCCGCCTAACGCCCCTCTGCGGTGCGTTTGCGCTGGATGTCGATGATGTTGTCGGCGGCGAAATCGACCGCGTCGCGGAACGGGTAGAGGATGATCGGCGCGCCGGCCCGCCAGAGCTTGGCGCCCCGCGCCTCGTCGCGCGCCACCACAGCGATCTCGCCGGTGAAGTGCCGCTCCGCCAGCGCCTGCATCAGCATCCGATTCGAGTCGACATCCGGCAGGGTGCTGATGACCCACTGCAGCCCGTCCAGTGGCAGGATGTCGAGAAAGGCTGGGTCATGGCCATCGCCAAAGCAGACCGGCATCCCGTCTTGCGTGAGCTGGCGCACGAGGTCAGGGTCACAGTCGACGCCGAGCACGCGGAGATCCGCAGCGCTCAAGCGCTTCGCCATGCGCAACCCGTAGCGACCAAGACCGAGCACCAGCACCTGTGGGTGCAAATCCGTCGCGATCTGGGCTTCGGCCGCGATCTCGCGGAAGGGTGTGCGCCGCTCGAAGACCCCAAGCACCGGTGTTAGCAACCGGTACAGCGGCTGCGAGTACAGGATCATGTAGGTCGACAGCGTAATGGTGATGATGCCGACCAGGGTCGTCACCCCAAGCGCCTCGACGCCGATGTGGCCGAGGCCGATGCCCATGGCGATGAAGACGATCGAGAACTCGCTGATCTGCGCCACGGTCAGCCCGGCCAGGAAGCCGGTGCGCTTGCGGTAGCCCATCACGCCCATAATGACCATGACGATCAACGGATTGCCGATCAGCACGAAGAGCGAGAGCAGGATCGCCGGGAAGACCTCGGCGCCCAAGGTCGAGAAGTCGAGTTCGGCCCCGAGATCGACGAAGAAGAACAGCAACAGGAAATCGCGGATGCCGCTGAGGCGCGCGCTGATCGCCTCGCGGTAGACGGTGGAGGCGAGCGAGAAACCGGCCAGGAAGGCGCCGGCCTCCTTGGAAAAGCCGACCCATTCGCCGAGTGCCGCCAGCCCGGTGCCCCAGGCGATGGCAAAGATCAGCAGCAGCTCCTGCGAGCGCGCCATGCTGCGCAGCAGGGGCGGGATCAGATAGCGCATGAGCACGAACATCAGCAGCGCCGCGCCGAGGATGCGGGCTGAGAGCGAGACCGCGATCTCCCAGGCCGACGCGTCGCCGCCGGCGCCGAGCGCGCTCATCGCCATCATCGCCACCACCACGGCGATGTCCTGCACGATCAGGAAGCCGATCGCGATGCGGCCGTGCAAGGCGTCGAGTTCGCCCTTGTCGGAGAGCAGCTTGACGATGATGATGGTGCTGGAGAAGGTCAGCGCCACAGCGATATAGAACGCCTCGACCAGATCCTTGCCGAGCGCCAGGATGAGCAGAAAGCCGAAGACGATGGTGAAGGCGAGCTGGCCCAGGCCGGTGGCCAGCGCCACCTTGCCGATGTCGCGCACGCGCGTGAGGTCGAGCTTGAGCCCAACCACGAACAGCAGCACCGAGACGCCGATCTGTGCCAGCACGCTGATCTGATCGTGCGATTTCACTAGTTCGAGCCCGGCGGGCCCGACCGCGATACCAATGATGATGTAGGCGATGAGGACCGGCTGGCGCAGCCGCACCGCGAGCGCGCCAGCCGCCGCCGCGAGGACCAACAGCAGCGCCAGCTCGGCGAAGGGATCGAGGATTGGTAGGCTAATCGGCATGGATTCACGAATCATGAGAGCCAGTCAATACACTAACATGAGTGGCGATGCGGGCAACGGTGCGGGCAGCAGTACGGGCAATGGTACGGTTAGCGATCGGGGCGGGGGCGACGGGGGCGGCCGCAGGCCGTTTCCGATCCCGATCTGGCTGCTGGCGGCATTGCCGCCGTTGTTCTGGTCCGGCAACTTCGTGCTGGCGCGGGCGCTGCACGCGGACATCCCGCCGCTGGCGCTCTCGTTCTGGCGCTGGGTTGGCGCGCTGCTGATCCTGCTGCCGTTCACCTGGCATGGGCTCTGGCGGCAACGCCAGCTGCTGGCCCAGCATTGGCCGCTGCTGGCACTGCTCGCGGTGCTCGGCATCACCAACTACAACACCATGGCCTATTTGGGGCTGCAGCACACCACCGCGACCAACGCGGTGCTGCTGAACTCGGTGGTACCGGTGCTGATTATCGGGCTCTCGTTCCTGCTGCTGCGCTTGCCGGTGCGCGGGGCTCAGCTTGGCGGCATTCTGCTCTCGCTGTTCGGCGTGTTCATCATCGCCACCGAGGGTCGCCCGCAGACACTGTTGAGCTTATCGCTGAATCGGGGCGATCTCTGGGTGCTGGCTGCGGGCCTCGACTGGGCGTTGTACTCGGTCTGTTTGCGCTGGCGTCCGCAGGGGCTGGCGCCGGAGACCTTCCTCGCCGCCATCGTGCTGATCGGGCTGCCACCCTTGGCTGGGCTCTATGTCTGGGAATTGTCTAGCGGACAGGGGTTCGCGCTCGATGCCGTTAATCTGGGGGCGATCGGTTATGTCGCATTGTTCCCGTCGGTGCTCGCGTATCTGTTCTGGAACCGCGCCATCGCCGAGATGGGGCCGAATCGTACCGGTCACTACCTGCACCTGATGCCGGCCTTCGGCACGCTGCTCGCGGTACTGCTGATCGGTGAGCAGCTGCATGGGTTTCATCTGCTCGGTGGTGTGCTGATCGCCGGCGGTATCCTGCTGGCGACCTGGCCCAAGCCGCCCTGAGGGCGCGCGGGCATTGCACGCGATGCGAGATTGTGCTGCACTTCGACAATGTGTAGCACAACGAGGCGAAGGGATGAAGGAGTTGAATGTTCGTGAGATGCGAGCCGCGATTGGCCGACTTGATGAACTGGTCGACACGGCCGGCGAGTTGCTGGTCAACCGACGTGGCCGGCCGATTGCTAGGATCTTGCCAGTCGCCGGAACGCGACCACGTCCGGATCATGCCGATTTGCGAGCGCGCATGCTGCGGCTGTCGACGTCTTCAGCAGCGCTGATTCGCGCGGAGCGCGATGAACGCTGACGCTAACGGGCGCACTTATCTGGACACCAGCGCCTTGGCGAAGTGGTATTTCAACGAGGAGGGCTCGGAAGACTTCGTCAGCTACCTGCAAGGCCTCGATGTCGCCGTGGTCAGCAGCCTAACGCGAACCGAAGTGCGCTCGATGCTGGCGCGCCGCCGGCGTATGGGCGAGTTGAGTCACGAGCTGGAGTCCGTTGTTTATGCGGCCTTTCTCAACGACATTGCGCAGGGTTGGCTGCAGCTCTGCCCGGTTGAGGATGCTCGCTTCGATGAGGCGGCGAACCTGATTGCTCGCTATCCAGAGCATCCACTGCGCACCTTGGATGCCTTGCATCTCGCGATCGCGCTTCAGGCTCGGGCCGCTGGACTCGCGACAGCCGATTCGGTGATGGCGGAAACGGCGACATCGCTGGGCTTTGAAGTCGTCAGGTTCTGATGCCGCCGCAGCCAAGCCTCGGTTACACTAGAGGGTTCTCCACGCGCCAACCCAGGCAATCCGAGATCATGTCCCAGCTGGAAGAACAGATCGCCCATCGGCGCACCTTTGCGATCATCTCGCATCCGGACGCCGGCAAGACCACCCTGACCGAGAAACTGCTGCTGTTCGGCGGCGCTATCCAGCTCGCCGGCACCGTCAAGGGCCGCAAATCGGCGCGCCACGCGACCTCCGACTGGATGGAGCTGGAGAAGCAGCGCGGCATCTCGGTGACCTCATCGGTGATGCAGTTCCCTTACCAGGAGTCGATCGTCAACCTGCTCGATACCCCGGGCCATGGCGACTTCTCCGAGGACACCTATCGCACCCTGACCGCAGTCGACTCGGCGCTGATGGTGATCGATGTGGCCAAGGGCGTCGAGGAGCGCACCATCAAGCTGATGGATGTGTGCCGGCTGCGCACCACGCCGATCCTCACCTTCGTCAACAAGCTCGATCGCGAGGGCCGCGACGCGATCGAGGTGCTCGATGAGATCGAGCAGGTGCTCCAGATCCAATGCGCGCCGGTGACCTGGCCGATCGGCATGGGCAAGCGTTTCAAGGGCGTCTACGATCTGCGCCATGACCGTACCCACCTGTTCAGCGCCACCCATGGCGGGCACATTCAAACCGGTGAGGTGATCGAGGGGCTCAATAACCCGCGCATGAACGCGCTGCTCGGCGATCAGGCCGATGAACTGCGCGGCGAGCTGGAATTGGTACAGGGGGCGAGTCACCCGCTGAATCTGGATGATTATCTGGCCGGCAAGCAGACACCGGTCTTCTTCGGCTCGGCGATCAATAATTTCGGCGTCAAGGAGCTGCTCGACGCCTTTGTCGAGTATGCGCCGCCGCCGCGTCCGCGCCCGACGCGTGAGCGTCCCGTCGAGCCGCAGGAGTCCAAATTCACCGGCTTCGTTTTCAAGATCCAAGCGAACATGGACCCGGCGCATCGCGATCGCGTCGCCTTCCTGCGCGTCTGCTCGGGCAGCTACAAGAAGGGCATGAAGATGCGCCATGTGCGCATCGGCAAGTCGGTGCAGGTGGCCAATGCCATCACCTTCCAGGCCGACGAACGGCGTCAGGTCGAGGAGGCCTGGCCGGGCGATATCATCGGTCTGCACAACCACGGCACCATCCAGATCGGCGATACCTTCAGCGAGGGCGAGGATCTCAAGTACGAGGGCGTGCCCTATTTCGCCCCGGAGCTGTTCCGGCGCGTGGTGCTCAAGGATCCGCTCAAGCTCAAGGCCCTGCAGAAGGGCGTGCTGCAGCTGTGCGAGGAGGGCGCGACCCAGGTCTTCCGGCCGTTGAGGAACAACGACATCATCCTCGGCGCGGTTGGCGTGCTGCAGTTCGAGGTCGCCGCCTATCGGCTCAAGGGCGAGTATGGGGTTGAGGCCGTGGTCGAGGCGGTGGGCGTGAACACCGCGCGCTGGGTCGAGTGCGATGACCCGAAGATGCTCGCGCGCTTCAAGGAGAAGGCCTACGAAAACCTAGCGCTGGACGGCGATGAACAGCTGGTCTATCTGGCGCCCACCCGGGTCAATCTGGATCTGACCCAGGAACGTTGGCCGGACATCCGCTTCAATGCCATCCGCGAACTCTGACAAGAGCGAGGTTACAAGGACAGGGTTGAGCAAGCATCGATTCCGGCCAAACAGGTGGGCTTCAGCACCATGAAAGATAGAGTCTCGGCCATGTTCTCCACGTTGACTATCGGCCATAAATTAGCCGTCTCCTTTGCCCTGGTCCTGGTGATCCTGCTGGTGGTGGCCGCCATTGGCTGGACCGGCCTGAGCCTCATGGGCACAACCCAAGAGCGGGTGGCGGAGACCTATGAACAGGCCATCTTCCAGGTGCAAAAGGAGGTTGATCACCTGGTTTGGGTGAACGATCTGGCCAACGTCTTCGTCTTGGGCTCCGACTTTCAGGGGCAACTGGACCATACCCGGTGTGATTTCGGGCGGTGGTACTACGGCTTTCGTGGCAGCGATGCCTATGCGCAGGCGCCGGCGGATTTCCGCCGCACCTTCGATGCCATCGAACCGCCCCATCAGGCGCTCCATCAGAGCGCCATTCGCATCTTGCGCGCTGTGGAAGACGGCAACCGGCAACAGGGGCTGGCGATCTACCAAAGCGAGTCCCTGGGCTATCTGGAAACCCTCCGTGCGTTGCTGAATAACCTGGGTGTCCAGCTCGCCGAACAGCGCGACGCGGTGATGACCCAGGCCGAGCGCACCGCCTTGGTCGCCACCACCACCATGATCTTGGCCGCCTTGCTGGCGGTGGCCCTGGCCGGGCTGCTGGGGTGGTTGCTCACCCGCGCCATCGTCACCCCGTTGAAGAGCACCACCAGCCATCTGCGCTCCATCGCCGAAGGCGAGGGCGATCTGACCCAACGCTTGCCGATTCACAGTCGCGACGAGGTAGCGGATCTGTCCGCCGCCTTCAACGGATTTGCCGAGCGCGTGCATGGTCTTGTCAAGCAGGTGGTGGAGGCATCCGGGCTACTGGCGGCGGCCGCCGAGAGGCTCGCGGTCACCAGTGGCGAGACACGCCAACAGGTGCATACGCAGCAGTTGGAGGTGGAGCAGGTGGTCACCGCCATGCACGAGATGGCGACCACGGTGCAGGAGGTGGCGAACAATGCGGCGGAGACGGCCAGCGCCACCGACGCCACCGATGATCAGTCCAAGGCCGGCACCGAGGAGGTCGAGCGGACCATCGAGAGCATCCAGTCCCTGGCGCAGCAGGTGGAAGACTCCGCCGAGATCATCAGCACGCTGTCGGCGGACAGCGATGAGATCGGCAAGATTTTGGAGGTGATTCGTGGCATTGCCGAGCAGACCAATCTGCTGGCCCTGAATGCGACGATTGAAGCAGCGCGAGCCGGTGAGCAGGGTCGGGGCTTTGCCGTGGTGGCGGATGAAGTGCGGACCCTGGCCGCCCGCACCCAAGACGCCACCAACGAGGTGCGAGACATGATCGAACGCCTGCAGTCCAGTGCCGCCAAAGCGGTCGAGTCCATGGGCGCGGGGCGCGACAAGGCGCGCGGCGGCGTCGAGCAGGCGGCCCGAGCGGGCGAATCGCTGCAGGTGATCAGTCGTTCCATCGGCACCATCAACGCCATGAGCACACGCATCGCCGGTGCCGCCGAGCAGCAGTCGACGGTGGCGATGAAGGTCAATCGCAACGTGGAAAACATCAGCGATGAGGTCAAGCAAACGGCTTCTGGTGCCGATCAAATCGCCGCCACCAGCGAGACGCTCTCCGCGCTTGCCGCCGACCTGCAGAGTCGCGTGAGTCGTTTCAAGGTCTGATGACAGGTGAACTGACCGTCCTCGCGCCCGGCCTGCTGGGGCCAGTGCCCCTGCCGCCGGAGCAGGCGCCGCGCACCCCCGCGCTCGATCTTTTGTTGCGGCGCGGCCAGCCCCGGCACGCGCCACATGCCGGGAGCACTCATACCAGCCTGACGGCCTGCTTGCTCGAGCGTTTCGGCGCGGCCGCGAGCGCGCCCTATGCCCGCGCCGCCGATGATCCGAACTGGAACCCTGAGGGCTATGTGCTGCATGCCGATCCGGTCCACCTGCGCCCGGATCGCGACCAACTGCGCTTGTTCGATGCGCGCCATCTCGGCATCAGTCGGGATGAGGCGGCGGCGCTCGCGCACGCAGTGAACGCGCATCTGGCCGCTGACGGGTTGCGGCTGGTGGCGCCGGTGGCCTCGCGCTGGTATCTGGAACTGACCGAGCGACCGCAGCTCGAAACCAGCCCGCTGGAGGCGGTGATCGGCCGCCACATCGATGGCTTCTTGCCGACCGGGGCCGATGCCCGACGGTGGGCCGCGCTGATGACCGAGGTGCAGATGCTGCTGTTCCAGTCGCCGGTGAATCGCGCGCGCGAGGCGCGCGGCCGACCAGCGGTGAATGCGCTCTGGCTCTCGGGCGGTGGCGAGTGGCGAGCGTTGGCGCCCCCGCCGGGGCTCGCCAAGGTCTGTGCCGATCAGCCGCTCGCGCGTGGATTGGCGATGGCCAGTGGGCTTGAGGTGATGGGGCGCGATGGCTTCCGCGCCGAGCCGGGGTTGCTGCTGGTCGAGGCCGAGATGGCCGATGGCATGCTCGATGCCGATGAGCTGAGCTGGCGCGGCGCCGTGGTTGGCGTCGAGGCGCGGGTAGCGCTGGCGCTGCGGTCACTGCGCGCGGGCGAACTCGATGGGTTGACGCTGGATCTCTGCGATGGGCGCCGATGGCATTTGACCCGCCACCGTTTGCGCCGGTTCTGGCAGCGATCGCGAGCACTCGCCGAGCGGCTTGATCAGCCGCCAGCGCGCTAGGGGCCGGCTCGCAGAAGCGGGCGACTAAGGGGCTGGCGTGCGAGAGGTTATGCGCCAGGAACGGGTCAGGGCTGTCGCCGCCACACCAGGGTGCGATTGTTGACCGGCATCGCGATGTCGGCCTCGAGCGCGAGTCCGACCGCGCGGGCGAAGCCTTCCAGGTCACGCAGATCGCGCACACCGCTCAGCGGGTCGTTCCTGCGCAGCATTTGGTCGAAGCGAACATTGCTCTCGCTGTTGTGGCGGCCATCGACGCTGAAGGGACCATAGAGTAAGAACAGCCCGTCGCTCGGCAGCAGGGCGCCAACGCCGTGGAACAGGCGTTCGACCTGCGCGAGCGACATGATGTGCGCGGTGTTGGCACTGTAGATCGCGTCATAATCGGCGTGGCTGAAGGCGTCGCTCCAATCGGCGTCGACATCGAACGCGATGGGGGCGGGCAAGTTCGCTAGCCCGGCCTCCTCGATCCAGCGCCGGACACCGGGCAGATGCTCGGGCACATCGGTGCATTGCCAGCGCAGATGCGGCATCGCGGTGGCGAAGTGAACCCCATGCTGACCGGTTCCACTGCCGATCTCGAGCACCGAGCGTGCCGATGCCAGCCGTGGGGCGATCACCTCGAGGATCGGTTGCTGATTCTCTTGGCTCGAGGGGGAAAAAGGCTTGTCCATCATGCGTTCGTTGGCCTGTCTGCGTCGTCGGTGGCTCGGGTCGGGGCGGGCGCTGTTCGGGGTGAGAGTTGCGGCCAGGGGGTCGGCTTCGCAACCGCGCGCGGCACGCTGATGCGATCCGCGCGGATCAGCTATCATGCAACTCCATCCCCTATCCCTGCTGCGAGACCGCGATGCGTGGAGCCTTCCCGAGCATAGTGCTGATCGGTGCCGTTTTGCTGGCGGCTTGCGCCGGGAGCGGTTCGCGCGAGGCCGAGAGGGACGCATTGGAGGTGCCTGGCAGGATCGGGCCTGATCGTGCCCCGGACTCTAGTGCGTCAGTCACCTTCGAGGTTGGCGGCCCGGAACGCGAGTGGGACGAGCAACAGCCGAGCCTGGTCGATGACCGTCTTAGCTTCGAGGCTGGCGTCCTCTATGCCATGGCCTATATACCCTCGCCCAGCGGTGTCGAGACCGAGCGCGCGAACAGCTTGGCGGAACTCTACGGGGATGCGCGCCCTGGCTATGCGCTCTATACATTCATCCTCGGTGGCCCGGTCGGCGCCCAAACGGCGGTCGATGATGCCGATACCTATTCCGAATTGTTGCGGGTGATCGAGACCTACGTCGCGAATGATGAGAGCGCCGAGGCCGACACGGGCTTCGGGCGGCATGGTTTTCTGGTCCAGGTCGATGCGGCGCGGACCGATGGCGCCCTTGCCGAGCGGGTGCAACCTGGACTCTCACGGCAGATACAAAGTGCGTTGGCAATGCAGCTTCGCATGCAGGGTCAGTTCGAGCTGGCCGAACGGCTCGACCGCTCGTACGGCCCCTTTCTGGTCACCAGTCTGCGGCCGGCCCTGTTCCCGATGTCGGCGCGGACACCGCTGCTCGTCGTCGATCCGCAGGAGATCGGGCCTGAGTACATGTATTCGCTGATCGATGCCTATGATCGGCCCATTCCTGGCGATCTCTCCGGTCGTCCCGGGAGCTTGGCGGCGATTGAGCGTCGTTTGCGCGGGATGTTTCCGAATCCACAGCGCGATCGTGGTGCCGCGCCGCCACCGTTTGGCGATTGGATTTGGTTGATCGGTGACGCGGGTGAACAGGGCGGCATGGCCGAAGCGGCAATTTCAGGGGAGGGTTGATCGTGGGCGGACGTCTCAGTGGTTTGCTTCGGTTCCTGATCGGTATCCTGCTCCTGCAGGCAGCCACGGCATTGCTGACCTATACCGCGTTGATGACCGATCTCGAGCAGACGATCTATTTGTTTGCGGGCCTGGCCGCCCTGCTTGGCTTCCTGGTCGCGCTCTGGTTCGATTCCGTGCTTGGCACGGTGCGCGAGCAAACGCTGTCGAAGCAGAATAAGCGGCACACGCGCGAGCGCGAGAAGCTGCGCATGCAAGCCGAGCGCGAGAGGGCGAAACTGGCTGCGAGCAAACACAAGCACTCCAGCGGTGCCAAGCTGCGCACCGGCGTTGCGGTCGGCGGCGTGGTCGGGATCGGCGTGGCGATGATGTTCGCTCAGTTCCTGACCCTGGGGCTGCTCACGATCGCAACCGCCGGCGGTGCGGCGGCCGGCTATGGCGTGCGCGTCCGCCAGGAAAAACGCCTGCGCATCCGCGATGCGACCTTGAACAATGAGCGGCTGATTGCCTCCTCAGCCGACGATCTACCGGCGCTCGAGGATGAGTCGCCGGCGTCGCGCCGGCGCGGGAAAAAGCCTAGTGCTTAGGTGTACCGGTGTCTGGTACCTTCTCGCGCAATTCTTGCAGCCAGATCGCGGCCTCGGCATCGCTTGGCGCGCGCCAATCACCACGCGGCGAGAGTGAGCCGCCGGAGCCGACCTTAGGGCCGTTCGGCAGACAGCTGCGCTTGAACTGGCTGAGCTGGAAGAAGCGGAACAGGAACAGCTCGAGCCAGCGCTTGATCTCGGGCAGATCGTATTCGTGGCGACGCGTCTCGGGCAGATTCTCAGGCCAAAGGCCTTGGGTCTTGTCATGCCAGGCGTGCCAGGCGAGAAACGCCACCTTGCTCGGCCGTAGTCCGTAGCGGCTGATCCAATAGGTGTTGAAGTCCTGAAGCTCGTAAGGGCCGATCTTGGCTTCCGTGCTTTGCAGGCCGCTTGCCGTGGCTCCGACCGAATGAGACCCGCCTTCAGTGCGGTCTATTGCTTCGTTTGTTGCGGCTGCTGCTTCGGCCTCTGCTACGGATTGGGCTCCGGTCATCGCAGTTGCCGCATTGGCATTGCCAATCGCCGCATTGGAGCCGTTATTTGCTCCGTTAGCATCGGTTGGCACCAACTCGGGCGAGATCTCGGTGTCGAGGATCGCTTGCAGGATGGCGTTGGTGGTGCCATCGAATTGGTCGCTGGCGATGACCCAGCGGATCAGGTATTGGATCAGCGTCTTGGGCACCGAGGCGTTAACGTTGTAATGCGACATCTGGTCGCCGACGCCGTAGGTGGACCAGCCGAGCGCGATCTCGGAGAGATCGCCGGTGCCGAGCACGAGGCCGCTGTGGCGGTTGGCGAGCCGGAACAGATGCGAGGTCCGTTCGCCGGCCTGGACGTTCTCGAAGGTGACGTCATAGACCAGCTCGCCTGCGGCGAATGGATGGCCGATGTCCTTGAGCATCTGGGTGCAGGAGGGGCGGATGTCGATCTCCTCGGCCTGGGTGCCGAGCGCCTGCATCAGCGCTAGCGCATTGGCGCGGGTCTCGCTGCTGGTGGCGAAGCCCGGCATGGTGTAGGCAAGGATGTTGGTGCGCGGAAGCCCGAGCCGGTCCATGGTGCGGGCCGCGACCAAGAGTGCCTGGGTCGAATCGAGCCCGCCGGAGATGCCAATCACGATGCGCTCGATGCCGGTGGCCTGCAGTCGTTTCGCCAGCCCGTGGACCTGGATGTTGTAGGCCTCATAGCACTGCGCATCACGCTCCGCGCTGTCGGCTGGCACGTAGGGGAAACGCTCGATTGCGCGCTGCAAGCCGAGATCGCCAGTCGGTAGCTCGGGGCTGAAGCGCACCCGCCGCATGCGTTCTAGCCGCTCGCGGTGCACGCGGATGCTGTCGCTGAAGCTGGTGACTCGCAGCCGCTCTTGTTGTAGCCGCTCCAAATCGATGTCGGCCGTGATCATCTGCGCGCTGCTGGGGAAGCGCTCGGACTCGGCGAGGAGCCGATCCTGCTCGAAGATCACCGCATGGCCGTCCCAGGCCAGATCGGTGGTCGATTCGCCCGGCCCGGCCGCCGAATAGAGATAGGCGGCGAGGCACTTGCCGGATTGGGCGGCGCAGAGATCATTGCGATAGGCGGCCTTGCCGATGGTGATGTTGCTGGCCGAGAGGTTCAGCAACACCGTCGCGCCGGCCAGCGCGGCATAGGTGCTGGGGGGAATCGGCGCCCAGAGATCCTCGCACAGTTCCATGTGGATGATCAGGCCGGGCAGGGTGCTGGCCTCGAACAGCAGGTCGGTGCCGATCGGGATGTCTTGGCCGAGTAGCTCGACCTCGCGCGCGAGCAGCGCATCGGCGGCAGCGAACTGGCGTTTTTCGTAGAACTCGCGATAGCTCGGCAGATAAGACTTGGGCGTGACGCCAAGGATACGGCCGGCGTGGATAGCGACCGCACAGTTGAATAGGCGTCCATCTAGGCGCAACGGCAGACCCACCGCGATCAGCGGCCGCAGCGCGCGGCTGGCCTCGACGACCTGCGCGAGTGCCGCGAGCGCCGCGTCGAGCAGCGTTTGCTGATGAAAGAGATCGTCGTTACTGTAGGCGGTGAGCCCTAGCTCCGGAAACAGGGCGATCAGCGCGCCGGCCTCATCGGCGCGACGGGCGAGCGCGATGGTCGCCTCAGCGTTAGCGGGCGGGTTGGCGATACGCACCTCGGGCACGCAGACCGCCGCCCTGACTAAGCCTTGCTGGTAGAGGTTGAAGAAGTCGCTCAATGCGTCAGCTCTCTGGCGAGACGGAAACGCCCCGCAGGGCGGAGCGTTGACGAAGCGGTAGACGGCAGACTGTCCTTGCCGTGAAACAGACGCTTCATCTTCCGGGGTAACGACGCACCATGAACCTTAGTCGGTCTCAGTCGCCGGTGTAAGGCTCCTTCAGCGTCACTAATTCCTCGGCGCTGACCGGATGAATGGCAACCGTATTGTCGAAGTCTTCCTTGGTGGCGCCCATTTTCAGCGCCACAGCAAAGCCTTGCAGCATCTCATCGACCCCGTCGCCGACCATGTGGATGCCGACCACCCGCTCGTTCCCGCCGCTACAGACCAGTTTCATCGCGGTGCGCGGCTCGCGTGTGTTGAGCGCGTATTTCATCGGCGTGAAGGTGGTTTGATAGATGGTCACCTTCTCGCTAGTCGCGCGCGCCTGCGCCTCGGTCATGCCGATCGAGCCAACCGGCGGATGCGCGAAGACCACGGTCGGGATGTTCTCGTAGTCGAGGTGCCGGTCGGGCTGGTTGTTGAACAGCCGATCGGCCAGTCGGCGCCCGGCGGCAATAGCCACTGGCGTCAGCGGCGCGCGGCCGGTGATGTCGCCGAGTGCATAGACGCCCGCGACCTTGGTGTTCTGGAAGGTGTCGGTCGGGATGACGCCATTGGGCTGACGCTCGATATCCGTCGCCTCGAGGTTGAGGGCTTCGGTGTTCGCGCGCCGGCCGACCGCCCAGAGCGCGGTGTCGAAACCGGTCAGCGCGTTGCCGTCCCTGTCGATCACCGCGATGCCATCATCACGCTGCTCGAGCGAGCCCACCGCGAACGGTAGGTTCAATCGAATGCCTTCATGCTCTAGGTTGTGCTTGACCGTCTCGCTGATCAGCGGGTCGAAGGTCTCGAGTACCTTCGGTTCCAACGCGACGATGGTGACCTCGGAGCCGAGCGAATTGAGGATGCCGGCCAGTTCGACGCCGATATAACCGCCGCCGATCACGCAGACCCGCTTGGGTGCCTGATCGAGCTTGAAGAAGCCATCGGAGGTGATGCCCAGCTCATGACCCGGGACCGGTGGCACGATGGGTTTGCCACCCGTGGCGATCGCGATATGGTCAGCGCTGTACTGCTCGCCATTGACCTCGATGGTCTTGTTGTCGACAAAGCGCGCGCTGCCCTTGAGCAGAGTGATGCCGAGCTTCTCAACGTAACCGTTCCAGTAGTTGCGGATGCCGTCAATCACGTCCTCGCGGCCCTTGACCAGTGTCGGCCAATCGATCGCGGAGATCTCGGCCTGCACCCCAAGCTCGGGGGCATCGCGCACCGCTTGGGCGATCTCTGCGGCATACCACATCATCTTCTTCGGCACGCAGCCAACGTTCACACAGGTACCGCCGAGTTGACCGGGTTCAACGATGGCGGTGCGCTTGCCGTAGGCAGCGGCCTTCTCGGCAACCGCAAGTCCACCGCTGCCGCCGCCGATGGCGATGAGGTCGAAATGCTTGTCCATGGGGTTCTCCTGGGAAGAGTGATGAAGTTAAGCGGAACATCGGCCGTCGCCGCGTTGACCTTGTCAGCATGAAAGACCATCGCCGCCGGGATGGCTATGCGATTCGCCAATCAGCCAGGGGTCGGACTCGGTTGCGCGGCTCAGAAACCCGTGTTGGCCGGGGAGCGCAGCAGCGAGGGCCACGGCAATGTTTGGAGCAGTAGTCAGCGCAGTGATCAGCGCAATGATCGGAAATGGGGCCGATGATCAGGATGCGGCTGTGCCGACAGCCCAATCACCGGTAGACAGTTCCTTTGTATCGGCCTGTGCGCGCCGTTTGTCGCGCACAGGCTCAGGCCAGGCAAGAGGTAAGCCCTGGCTGGTCTCGCTTGGCACCTGCTCAGCGGCTGGCCATCCACTTTTCGAGATCGTCGGAGCCGCCGATCTTCATCCCATTGATGAAGATCTGCGGTACCGAGGTCGCGGCGGCCACGGCGCGCAGGGTCTCCTCGGTGTAATCCTTGTTCAGGACCAGTTCTTCATACTGCATGCCGGCATCGCTCAGCATGGACTTGGCCTTGGCGCAGAATGGGCAGCCGGGGCGGGTGAAGACGGTGATGTCCGACGGCTTGGCCGCATTCGGCGCGATGTACGCGAGCATGGTGTCGGCATCGGAGACGTGGAAGGGGTCGCCCGGCTCCTCCGGCTCGATGAACATCTTCTCGATGGTGCCGTCCTTGACCAACATCGAGTAGCGCCAAGAGCGCTTGCCGAAGCCGAGGTCGTCCTTGTCGACCAGTAGACCCATGCCGTCGGTGAACTCGCCATTACCGTCTGGGATGAAGGTCAGATTCTCGGCGTTCTCGTCTTCCTTCCAGGCGTTCATGACGAAGCCGTCGTTGACCGACATGCAGATGATGTCGTCGACGCCGGCGGCCTTCAGGGCCGGTGCGAGCTGGTTGTAGCGCGGCACGTGGGTCGAGGAGCAGGTCGGGGTGAAGGCGCCGGGCAGCGAGAAGACGACAACGGTCTTGCCCTTGAACAGCTCATCGGTGGGGATGTCCTTCCAGTCGTGGTCGGTGCGGGTGCGGAAGGTGACGCTCGGGACTTTCTGGCCGGTGCGGTCTTGCAGCATGATCGATACTCCGTTGAGTGGTTGAGGGAAGGAATGTGCAAATCAGGATGTGATGGCGGGGCACTGCCGCCTCGCTCAGCACACAGAATGGGGTAAAAACCGCGAGCATCCAAATGGATTCTTCGGATGATGACGATCGGTTTGCTCGATCGTCATCGGGTGTCGCCGGCGCATATTGCTATCGTGCGAGCGGTTTACGGCTGAACGGCCGGCCGATGCTGAGCGGAACGACCAGTCCCTGCTGAGCGATCGCGCAAAAATATGGCCCTGCCGGTTTCCCGAGCAGGGCCACGGTGGCTCAAACGAGGTCAGGCTCAGGCGAGCGGCTGAGCCGGCGTCATCACAGCAGCGCTCTCGCCTTTCTTCTTGTCGCCGCAGCTCTTGCCGTCGCCAGCCACGGCGGTGCCGGCGCTAAGGATCAGGGTCAGGCCGAACAGCAGGGCGGTCACCAGGGTTGCAGTACGTAGGTTCATGTCGATGCACTCCTCGCGCGAGACGCGATTGATGTTAATCATGGCGGGATGCGGAAACAGCATCTCCGACAGGGGCAGTATGGGATCACTGTTCCGGCGCGACAACCCCATGGTTCGATGTTCGATGGCTGCTTGCCCGCAGTGGCTGATGCGTGCGCGCTTGGTGTTGGCTCAGGTGATGACATCCGGCTGCGTGCGGTCGGTGCGCGACTCGATCTGCGCCAGCTCGCGGGCGATGAGGATCAGCGGCGCTAGCGCCTCCTGCACGGGCTGGTCGTGGCGCGCGCTGTCGGCTTCGTACTGCTCGATATAGACGCGCAGCGTCGCGCCCTGGGTGCCGGTGCCGGAGAGCCGCAGCACGATGCGTGAGCCGTCCTCGAAGCCGATGCGGATGCCCTGATGCTCGGCGACGCTGCCGTCGATCGGATCGGTGTAGGCGAAATCATCGGCAAAGGCGACCTTGAAACCGCCGAGCTGCTGCCCAGGCAGGCTTGGCAGCAGGATGTGCAGATGGTTGACCAGGCCTTCGGCGGCATCGCTGTCGATACCTTCGTAGTCGTGGCGGGTGTAATAGTGACGCCCGAAGCGACGCCAATGCTCGCGCATGATCTCGGCGACCGATTGGCGCTTGACGGCGATCAGGTTGAGCCAGAACAACACCGCCCAGAGGCCGTCCTTCTCGCGCACATGATCGGAGCCGGTGCCGAAGCTCTCCTCGCCGCAGAGGGTGATCTTGCCGGCGTCGAGTAGGTTGCCGAAGAATTTCCAGCCGGTCGGCGTCTCGAAGCAGTCGACGCCGAGGGCCTCGGCGACACGGTCTGCGGCCTGACTGGTCGGCATCGAGCGGGCGACGCCGGTGATGCCGCTCTTGTAGCCGGGCGTCAGATGGGCATTGGCGGCGAGCACTGCGAGACTGTCGCTCGGGGTGACGAAGAAGTCGTGCCCGAGCACCATATTGCGGTCGCCGTCGCCGTCCGAGGCAGCGCCGAAATCCAGGCCCTGTGTGCCGCGCGTCAGCTCGACGAGAGCGTGCGCATGCACCAGATTCGGGTCCGGATGTCCGCCGCCGAAGTCTTCCAGCGGCACGCCATTCATCACCGTGCCGGGCTCGGCGCCGAGCCGGTGCTCAAGGATCTCGAACGCATAGGGGCCGGTGACCGCGTGCATGGTGTCGAAGCGCATGCGAAAGTTGCCGGAGTTGAATAACTGATGAATGGCGTCGAAATCGAACAGACTGGCCATCAGGTCGGCGTAGTCGGCGACCGCGTCGATGACCTGGACCCGCATCTCGCCGAGGCGGGACTCGCCGACCTGATCCAGATCGACCAGGTCGGCCTCGATGGTCCGGTACTGATCGATGGTTTGGGTGCGTTGGTAGATGGCGTTGGTCACCGATTCCGACGCCGGGCCGCCGGCATCGATATTGAACTTGATGCCGAAGTCTTCGTTGGGTCCACCCGGGTTGTGGCTGGCCGAGAGGATGATGCCGCCCTGGGTTTGGTACTTACGGATGATGCAAGATGCCGCTGGTGTCGATAGGATGCCGCCCTGGCCGACGAGCACGCGCGCCACGCCATTGGCCGCAGCCATGCGCAGGATGGTCTGAATCGCCTCGCGGTTGTAGAAGCGTCCGTCACCGCCGAGCACCAAGGTGCCACCGGTGAGCTTGGTCTGGGTGTCGAAGGTGGCCTGGACGAAGTTCTCCAGGTAGTGCGGCTGCTGAAAGGTAGCGACCTTCTTGCGCAGGCCCGAGGTGCCCGGTTTCTGGCCGTCGAACGGTGTCGTGCTGATAACGCGTATTTCCATCTGCATAACCCTTGATTTTGAGCTGGTTTGCCTCGACCACAGCGGCGCCGGCGAGGCCTGGTGGCTGCGATTGTAGCCAGACCGACGGCCAGCCGACCGATCGAATTTCTTACATGGAGCCAGACACTGCGTTCCGGCTCCGCTCATTGACACTCCCACTAACACAGGTGATCGACCCCCATGACCGTTGATGCCCATAAGGAAACCCTCGAGTTCAAGGCCGAGGTGAGCCAAGTCTTGGACCTGGTGATCCGCTCGCTGTACTCGAACAAGGAGATCTTCCTGCGCGAGCTGATCTCCAACGCCTCCGATGCCGCCGAGAAGCTGCGCTTCGAGTCGCTGACCGACGCGGCGCTGCTCGAGGATGACCCGCAACTGCGGGTGCGAGTCTCGATCGATCAGGAAGCTGGCACCATCACCGTCGCCGATAACGGCATCGGCCTCAATCGCGAGGAGGTGGTCGAGACCATCGGCAGCATCGCCAGCTCCGGTACCCGCCGCTTCCTGCAGGCGATGAGCGAGGGCGAGGTGACCGATCACGCGCTGATCGGCCAGTTCGGCGTCGGCTTCTACTCGGCCTACATCGTCGCCGACAAGGTCACGCTGACCTCGCGCCGGGCCGGCCTGACCGCCGAACACGGCGTGCGCTGGGAATCGGACGGACGCGGCAGCTACACGCTCGAGACCATCGAGAAGCCAAGCCGCGGGACCGAGGTGACCCTGCACCTGAAGGACGACGAGAAGGAATTTCTCGACGCCTGGCGCGTGCGCAGTGTCATCGGCAAGTTCTCCGATCACATCGCGATGCCGATCGAGATGGTCAAGGAAGACCTCGGTGGCGACGATGACGAGAACAAGGACAAGGACGCCGAGCCGGAGCTGGAGCAGGTCAACCGCGGTACCGCGCTCTGGATGCGCAACAAGTCCGAGCTGTCGGATGACGAATACAAGGACTTCTACAAGCATATCTCGCACGACTTCGACGAGCCCTTGGCCTGGGCGCACAACCGCGTCGAAGGCACCAATGAGTACACCGCGCTGCTCTATCTGCCCAAGCGCGCCCCCTGGGACATGTGGGACCGCGAGCAGAAGCACGGCGTCAAGCTCTATGTGCGTCGTGTCTTCATCATGGACGAGGCCGACAAGCTGATGCCGCATTGGCTGCGCTTCGTCAAGGGCGTGGTCGACTCCGACGATCTGCCGCTCAACGTCTCGCGCGAGATCCTGCAGCACAATCGCAAGATCGACACCATTCGCGGTGCCAACACCAAGCGCGTCCTGAGTCTACTCGAGGGCATGGCCAAGGACGAGCCGGAGAAGTATCGGACCTTCTGGAAGGAGTTTGGCAAGGTGCTCAAGGAGGGACCAGCCGAGGACTTCGCCAATCGTGAGCGGATCGGCGGCCTGCTACGCTTTGCCAGCAGCCACAACGAGAACGATGAGCAGACCGTCTCGCTCGACGATTACATCGAGCGCATGAAGGACGGCCAGAAGGACATCTATTACATCACCGCCGATAGCCCGGCGGCGGCGCGTCACAGCCCGCATCTGGAGGTGTTCCGCAAGAAGGGCGTCGAGGTGCTGCTGCTCTCGGACCGGGTCGACGAATGGTTGGTCAGCAACCTGCACGAGTACAAGGAGAAGCACCTGCAATCGGTGACCAAGGGTAAGCTCGATCTCGGCGATCTGGCCGACAAGGAAGAGAAGGAGAAGGCCGAGCAGGCGGAGAAGGAGCACGAGGACCTGCTCAAGCGGCTCAAGGACTCGCTCGGCGAGCGCATCGAGGCGGTGCGGGTGTCGACCCGACTGGTCGACTCACCGGCCTGTATCGTTGTCGGCGAGCACGATATGAGCGCGAACCTGGCGCGGGTACTCAAGGCGGTCGGCCAAGATGCGCCGAGCATGAAGCCCACCTTGGAGGTGAATCTCGACCACCCATTGGTGCGTCGTCTGGAGGCTGAGTCTGATCAAGGCCGCTTCGATGACCTCGGCATGATCGTGCTCGATCAGGCTATCCTTGCCGAAGGTGGACAGCTCGACGATCCTTCGGCGTTCGTCGGTCGTCTGAATAAGCTGATGATGAACATGTTCATGAGTGGTGCTTGATGGTGGATGCCCTGATCACCCTTGGCTGGCGTGAGTGGGTTGGCTTGCCCGAACTCGGGCTGCCGCTGATCAAGGCCAAGGTGGATACCGGGGCGCGCACCTCGGCCCTGCATGCGTTCCAGGTCGAGCGTTTTGCTAAGGACGGGGCGGACGGCGCGGACTGGGTGCGCTTCGCGGTGCACCCGCTGCAGGGCCGGGACGATCTGGTGATGCGCTGTTCGGCGCCACTGCTCGATCAGCGCGCGGTCACCGACTCCGGTGGCCATCGCGAGGAACGCTTCGTGATCGCGGCAACGCTCGAGGTCGGCCGGGAACGCTGGCCGATCGAGCTGACCCTGACCGACCGTGACAGCATGCGCTTTCGCATGCTGATCGGACGCACCGCGCTCAGTGGGCGCGCGCTGGTCGATGTGCGCCGATCCTTTCTTATGGGACAGCGAGCGGATGCCGCTGCGGCTTATCGCGGCGTTGCGACTGGCGCCTCCATGGAGGACGATAGCGCCGGGGGCGCACGCGATGATCCGTAGTTACAAGGTCGCCTTCGTCGCGCTCTTCGTCGGCCTGCTGGTGCTGACGATGTTTGCGGTATCGGTGAATACCTATCGGCATGCGACCCAAGTGTCACTGGATTTCTCGGCGGATATCCTCTCCGAGATGTCGGCGAAGGTGATCGGGCGGACCTCCGCCGTGTTCGAGGTGGCCCGGGACTTTGCCGAGATCAATGCACGGATGGTCGCCGAGCAGGGGCTTAGCAACCATCAGACCCTGTTCCGATTCTTCGGCCAACAGCTCGCGTTGCGGCCACAGTTGGCGTCGATCTATGTCGCCAGCCCCGATGGCGATTTCATTCAGGTGCGCAGCTCGCCGCAGTTGGTGACGCGACTGATTCGCCGCGCTCCCGGCGAGGGCGAGCATTCGGCCGTGGTCAGCGAGCATCTGGTCTATCGCGATCCCGGTTTTGAGCCGATCGCCCGCATCAACGGCGACTCGGCGTATGACCCACGGCAACGCGGCTGGTATCAGCAGGCGATCGCGGCGGAGGGGCTGCAATGGTCATCGGTCTATCGCTTTGCCAACACCGAGCAACGCGGTATCACGGCGGCGATCGCGGTGCGCGCGGCGGATGGCTCGCTGCTCGCCGTGGTCGGCGTCGATATCTCTCTCGGCAGCCTGTCGGAATTCCTGACCGAGCAGCGGGTGGCGCGTGGTGGTGTCGCCTTGATCGTCGATGCCGAGGACCGTTTGATCGCTGTCCCGCGCGCCTTGAAGCTGCGCTCGGACGTGCCCGCGACGGGCGAACTGCCGCGCGTCGACGACCTACAGCGGCGCTGGCTGGTGGATGCCTATCACCATCACGGCGTCGATACGCTGCGCATATCGGGCATCAACCGCGTCGAGTACAGCCTGACCCAAACCCTTGGTCAGCGCTATCTAGGCCATCGGCAGGCGTTTCCGCCGGGTGTCGGTGATGACTGGGAGTTGATGATCGTGGTGCCCGAGGCCTCCTTGCTCGAGTCCGCGCGGCGGCTGTTCAGCGAGGCGGCCGCCGTCTCGCTGATCCTGCTGGTGATCGCGGCCGTTGCGGTGTCCTATCTGTCGCTGCGGCTGTTCCAGCCGCTCAAGCGCCTGGTGCGCAATACCGAGCTGATTCGCGAGTTTCGCTTCGCCGATGTCAAACGGGTGCCGTCGCGCTTCGCCGAGATCAAGGCCATGGACGAGGCGATCTGGAAGATGAGCCAGGGCTTGCGCTCGCTCGAGAAGTTCGTGCCGATGGATGTCGGCCGCCAGTTGATCAAATCCGGCAAGCGGGTCGAGCCCGGTGCCGAGGTGCGCGAACTGGCCCTGCTGCTGACCGGCGCCTCGGACCTGGCGAGTCTCTGCGGGGCGCTACCGCCGGCGCGCATCACCGAGCGACTGTCGCGCCAGTTGGATGTCTTTACCAGCACCATCCTGCGCCACAAGGGCACCATCGATAACTTCCTCGGCGAGAGCATCCTCGCCTTCTGGGGCGCGCCGGTGGCGATCGATGACAGTGTCGATCGCGCCTGCCGGGCGGCGCTCGCCTGTCGCGAGGCCGAGGCCGCGCTGCATGCCGAGTGGGACAAGACGCGGCCTGCCGATGAGCCCGCCCCACCGTCGAATCTGTTCTCGGTGCATCATGGTCGTGCCATCGTTGGCGCGATCGGTTCGCGCCAGCGCATGAGCTGGACGGCGATTGGCGATAACGTCGCCCTGGGCTGGGACTTGCACCAGCTCAACCGGCGCTATGGAACCCAGATCATCATCAGCGGCGAGGCGCGCGATCAGGTCGCCGATCGCTACTGGACGCGCCGGCTCGATGTCCTGCCGCTGAGCGGCGGCGAGCGCCGGCTCGAGGTGTTCGAGCTGATCGACCGGCGCGAGCGCGCGCTGATGCCGGCCCATCTGGAGGCAATCGCAAGCTACGAGGCCGGTCTCGAGGCCTTGCTCGTCGGTGACTGGGAGGCGGCCGAGGCGATCTTCATGCCGCTCGCCGAGCGCGATCCGAACGACATCGCGGTGGCCTTGATGCTGAATCGCTGTGGTGCCCGCGATGCCTGTTTCTGGCCCGGGCTTGCGGGTCCGCGCGATGATCTGCTCAATGGCCCCTTTGCCACCCGGGCCGTCGCCTCGAAACCCCTGAGCGTCAGCGCTTCGAGCGACGCGCCTGCGGTTGACCCCGGAGACTGATCCATGCAACTGAACGACGACCAGGCGCTCGATCAGTCCATGGATCGCTTCGCGAAGCTGATCCGTCGCATCGACGCTCGTCAGAGCCGCATCGAGGCGCGGGTGGCCTTGCTCTACCAGTTGCTGTTCGGGGCCGTGATCGTGTTGGTGGCCTCGTTGTCGTTTCTGACCATCATCCTCTCGCAACAGATCCCGGATGCGACCGCCGCAGTGACCGGGTTGAACGAGCATTTTGCCAAGGTCGCCGACAACATGGACCGTATGGAGTACTCCGTGCGCATGATCGACGCAGGCATGCAAACCCTGCCGGAGATCATTCGTCATGTCGATACCATGCATGGCGGACTCGCCTTCATGTCACATGATGTGGCCGATATCGCCGACTCGGTGGTGGCCATCGATACGGACATTGGCGCGATGTCGACCAGCCTCGATGACATGCGCCAATCGTTTCGGGTCATGGAGGAGACGGTGGGGCGCATGGGGCGGGATGTGAACCAGCTCTCACAGCCGATGCGGATGTTCAACTGGATGAATCCATTTCGTTGATTGACGAGCCCCACCTATGATCGAGCGTGACCGCATCGAGGCCCTGACCGAACTCATGGTCGAATTGGAAATGGACCTGGATCGCAGTGATCTCCTGAGCGGGCGTCATCGCCGTGGGGTCGCGCTCTGGGTGCGCATCGTGATCGGACTGGTGGCGATGCTCGCGCTCTCGAACCTCTACTTCGTCAACGACCTGACCGATGAGGTGCGTTTGGTCATCACCCGCATGCAGGAGATGACCGAACTCTTTACCCGGGTCTCGGAGCGCATGGATCAGATGAGCGTCGAGGTTCACGCGATCGAGCGCAATGTCTTCCTCATGCCAGTGATCGCGGAGCAGATGGGCGAGATGTCCTCGCATGTGCTGGCGATGGAGCAGTCGGTCGCGAGCATGGGCCAGGCGACTGGACGCCTGGATGACTCGGTGGCAGTGATGAATACTAGCGTGCGCGAGATGGCCGTGCGCTTTCATGGGCTGAACCAACGCGTCGGAGCCATGAGCGTCGATGTCGACCACATGGCGCGGCCCCTGCCTTAGGCGCCCAGCGCCAAGGCTCAGAACTCCACCGCAAGCTGCGCCACGAAGGCGTTGGCGAGTTCGCCGGTGCCGCCCTTGGCGGTGCTGTAATCGGCGTCGCGGGAGTACTCGAATGAGAGCGCGGTGCCGTCGAAGATCCCGATCGACCAACCGACCAGCCAGCGCTCTTCGGGCAGCTCGAGCGCCAGCGCCTCGTTGCTGCCCTGGTAGGCGACTGCGGCCACCGATTCCTTGCCAAACACCTCGAAGCGGTAACCAAGCTCGATGTTCCACGCCTGCGGCTTGGCGCCCTGGCCATCGAAGTTCAGGCTGTCGGCATCGAACTCATCCGCCGCCCCGAGATACTCGCCGATCAGGTTGAAGTCGTTGATGACAACGGCAAGATTCGCGGTCCAGCCGCCAGTGAACTCAGTCGGCTCCGAGACCGCGTCGCGGAGCGCATCGGAGTCGCCGAGGTTACTGATATAGCCGGCGCCCACCGCCCAGCTGACCGTGTCGAGTTCTTGGGCAAAGCTGAGATTCGCGCCCCAACTGTCGATCCTGGTGTCGCCGTCAACCTCGTTATCACCCTGGAACGCGTAGACGCTGCCGCCGAAGCCTTCGTGGACGAAGCCGAGTTCGGCGGCGCTCTCGCGGATCTCGCCGATCTCGAGCGTCAGCGGATCGGAGACCAAGTTGGTCTCGTAAGCGCCGAAGGGCAAATAGAACTGACCGGCGTTGAGGTACACCGGAGTGACCGCCGCGTTGGCGATGGTGATCTGCGCGATATCGACCTCGAGGTCGGTGTCGCCCTCCTCGTAGAGCAGGGAAGCCATGGCGTCCACCCAATCGTTAATCTGTGCGGCGATGCCGAGTTCGAAGGTGGCAAGGGTGAGGTCGGATTCGCTGTCGCCCTCGAACGGGTCGACATGGCTCGCTTCGACCTCGATCAGGCCGGCGATCTCGATGCTGTCTAACCAGCCCGCGCCCAAGCCGGCGCTGCCTTCGCGCTTGGTCTCGAGCGCATCCTCGAGCTGCTCGACACGCTGAGGCGCGCCTTCCAGTTGCTGCTTCTGCTGCTCGATGGTCTGGTGCTGACGATCGATCGCCGCAGACTGCTCGCGATTCTCCTGCTCGAGACGACGGACGCGCTCCTCGAGCGTCTGTGCGCTCGCCGGACTGCCGGCGGTGGCGAGGAAGGTGACGATGGCGGCGGCCAACGGTGTGTGTCTCATATCTTGGCTCCTGAGGATCGGATGTCGGTCGCGGCGCTCGCCCCAGTCTGCGCGGACGCGAGTTGAGCGGCGATAATACAAAAAAATAAAAAGTATGCAGCTGCTTGACGTCACGCAGCATCCACCACTGCCGTCGATTATGCGAATGCGTATCAACAGCGATATGATAGTACAATAAAATAAAAAAATGAGAAGTGTTATTGATGGCGTGGCGGGGAGGCCGACGATCTGATTTCATCGAAACGGTGAAGGCTCGGGTCAACGACCGTGGACCCTCTCTGTGCTCTGAACCAGTCGCTGCTGCGCTCGCTATTCAGGTGTTCGTTGCGCTGCTGCTGGAGCGATCGCCGCCGTGAGCAGGCGCGGTTCGCAACCAAGACGCAAGCGATACACCAGAACCGTTTCTGGCAACGCTTGCGCGGCTGATCACTGGGGGCGAGCGGCCATCAGAAACGGTAACGCACGCCAAGATAACCAAAGGGGCCAGGATTGGAGCCGATGCCGGTATCGACCCCTTCGAGGGCACCGGGTTGATAGCTCGCCTTGACATAGAGCACACTGGCCGGGCCACGGATGATCTCGATGCGCTCGATCATCGCCGCCGAGAGGCGATTGAGTTCGAAGGTACCGGAGCTGCTCAGGACCTCATGCTCGATACCGTTTGCCGCACCGGCGTCGGGGGTGGCAGCAGCCTCGGTTGCGCTGTCGGTGGCCTCTTGAGCGCCGGCTGGTGGCGACGCGACGCGTTGCGCCACGCGTTGCTCGCTTTCCTCAGTCATCCAGCTCGCGCCGCAGCTCCCGCAATAAGTCCCAACGTCGGCAGCGCCGTGACGGCGGGCCCGACATGAACGCATCGCGCAGCCAAACGCGCAGCCCTGTCTGCTTAAGTGGCGCTGGCTCTGGTCGCTGCTCCCAGGCTGCAGCATCTTCTGCGCCCGGTTCCCGGGTGAACCGCCCTCTGGCCATCCTTTGGTTGTGACTGTTTCGGTGTGGCATCGGTTTGCCCTGGATCGTTGCGTACTCTTACCGACATTATCACAGCAGATAGCAAATACAAATCACTCGTAGTCGCTAGAAGCATTTTGTTGCCTCTTGACCAGGTTCGGGGTTGACGAACGGACTGGAGCTGCTAATCTAACCGAGAATCGTTCTTAAATAAGACCGATACTCCAGCCAGCCCCTATGTCGAGATCGACCCTGTCGAGGTCGTGCCCCAAGCTGAGGCCGACGGCCAGCCGGATGTGTTCAATACCAACTGGGCCTCAATGCCCGATGACGGAGACACTGGCATGCAACGCATTTCCACTGGCACAACCGATGCAACCCTCGCCGTCGATTCCCTCCTGCTGCACCTGCCGCCCGAGCTACTCAAGGCGCGTCTGGCGGGTCTGATTCGAGCCTCTGTCACTCAGGGAGCGGCGGCCGTGGCCGAGACGGTGGTGCGCCATTTTCAGGCACTCTCCCTGCACCCACAGCTCGCGGCCGATCTTGATGAACGCGCGGCCTATTGCCGTGGCGCGCGCCATTGGCGCGGACTGGCCGCGATCGGCGAACGCTCCGCGAGCCACGGTGCTGGGCGCGTTCCAGCAGGAGCCCTCTGATGTCGAGTCCTTACTTGAGCGGCTTCAGCGCGGGGTTCGCTAACGATCCTCCGTCTTCGGTGGGGGCTGAGGGCGGACCGCAGCCGTTCTCTAACCGTTCTCGGCATTGGGACTCCGGGCAGATGCAGGTTCCTGGGCAGATGCAGGTTCCCGGGCAGGTGCGCTACCTCGGTCATTGGCCTGAGCTATTGGCCGATCTGGCGCTCCTCGGGCGTGTCTGGATCGAAACCGAACAGCCGGGCATTCGCATCGCGCAGCGTCGCCGGCTCAGTGGGCTGCGTGTGCACGGCATGCTGGGTTATCTCGATACGCCCGAGTATCAAGTGCGGATCCTGCTCGACCAGTGCCATGCGCTGAATGCCCGCGACGATGGGCAGGGCTTGGTGATCGAGGACCGGAGTATGCAGCCGCTGGTGAGCGTTCAGTTGGAGGCGGGCGCCCTTCCGCTGCCGTTGCGCCTGCTCTTATCCAGTCTTGGCGCCGATGACCGTCGCGTGGTGCCAGCGCCGCATCGGCAGGATGAGCCCCGGATTGCCGCGCTCGAGCAGCACGCCATCCACCGTTTACAGCGCGATTGTCAAGCGCTGGAGCCGGAGCCGGGGTACTCAAGGTCGGAAGGGGCAGAGCCTGGATTCCAAAGGTTAGAATATTCGGGGTTGAGATTCCGGGATCTGGCCGAGCTAAGCGGCCGCCTGAGTGGACATCCTTCGCCGTTGAGGCAGGCGGTCGAGCGCGGTGATGACCAGGCGATCGCCATCGATCCATCGCTGGTGCCCTGTGCGCTCGAGACGCTTGTCGATCAGGTGCATCCGCTGGTGTTTAGCAGCGGCAGTGGCGGCTGGGTCAGCCGCTCGATCGAGCAGTTCTATGCCCATGCCTATGTCGATGGGCAGCTCTCACTGCGCGGTGACGAGGCGCGCCTCGAACTCGATGTACACGCGATCGACAGCGCTTGGGTTGTCGGGGAGCACACGGGTGAGGTCGATCGCCGCTCGCTCCGGCTCTACGACGAGGACGGTCGAGCCATGGCCGTCATCGCTTCCGCCGCCGAGTCGGACGACTGCGTGGGCAGTCGGTGCACAGGCGCGGGTGATCCGGGTGACCCGGTTGGCGCGGCTGATCTGTCTCGGCCCGCCATGAGCCCCCGGTTTCGTCCCCAGGATCGCGCCCAAGGTCGAGCCGGCTTCCGACGAGACGAGGCGCGGCTCTGGACCACGTTGATGAACGCGTTGACCAGTTGAGTTGCCCCACCATGTGTCAACAATGTCAACGATTAAGTTCAGAGCTTCACCCGCTGATCTCGGTATCCGCGCCGGCCAACGCCGACGCTGAACGAGCCGAATTGGCGGAACTGGCGGAAGCGCTTGATCACAAGGAATTCGCACCACTCACCGAGCCTTGCGGCAGCACCAAGGGCCGCAGTCGACTGTGGGAGATTTGGCATAAGTACCACTGCCCGATCATTGGCACCTGTCTCGAGGTCGATGACTTGCGGCGCCTAGCGCGGAAGATCGGTGCCGCGACGCTCAAGGATGCGCGGAGTGACTTCGAGGTGCACGTCAGCTTCGTCGCTGCAGCTGATGAGAAGAATGTGCTCTCGATCGCGGTGCAGAAGGAGCTGGATCGACGCTATGCGCCCACCGTGAAACGCTTTGCGGCGGCAAAATCGCCCGACGCATTGCTCGAGCTGTGGCAACAGGCACTGGCCGACGGCGAGGTGCAGGGCGCGTTCTGGGCACTGATGACGCATGGGCTCGCCGATGTCGCCATACGCTCGCGTGCGTTCGAGGACGTGCACATGCTCTCGCACCAGATCGGTGCTGGCCTGCGCGCCGATCTGGTCGCGCTGGCAAAGGCGCGCAAGGATCTCGCGCGGCTGCGCAAGGATACCGAGGCAGAGTCGAAGCGGCAGGCGCGGCGGATTCGGGCGAAGCTCACCGAGATCGAGCAATTACGCGTGCGGGTCGCGCATCTGGAGGGTATCGAGCAGGCCTATGTAGAGACGCGCGAGCGACTGCGCGAGCTTGAGGACGGTCGCGAACTACGGGCCTTGCGGGCGCAGGTTGCGGAGATGGAGCACGACAATGATCTTCAGGGTCGACGATTGGCCGATGCCGAACTGCGCGCGAACGCGTTGGAGACGGCGCTGGGAGCGGCTGAAGCCGAGGTCGTCGATCGCACGGCCCGCTTGAACGAACAGGTGCGCGCCTGCGAGGCCCTTGAGCGCCTGGTTGGTGTCGGCGATGAGACCGTTGACTGCAGCGCTCAAGACTGCGAAACCTGCAGTGAGGGGCAGGACCGTCTCCAAGACTTGGATCTGGCGGGACGTCGCATTCTTTGTGTTGGGAGACGCAGCGATCTGGCGTCGCGCTACCGCGATTTGGTACAGCGCTGCAATGGCGAGCTGATCCGCCACGACGGTGGGCTCGAGGACAGCCAGCAGCGCCTGCAAGCGGCGCTCGCGAGTGCCGATGCGGTGATTTGTCCGGCCGACGCCGTCAGCCACAACGCCTACTCACGCACCAAGCGCTTCTGTAAGCGGATGGGTAAGCCCTGTGTGCTCGTGTTGCGCTCCAGCGTGGGGGCCTTTGCCGAGGCGCTGACGGTGCTGGCTGATCCACTGAATCAGCAGGCGTTGCAGGGTCCGATCAGCCTGGGCGGCGATCGCCTGCCGTCACCGAGCCGCGCGGCCTGAGCCGGGAGTCGGCGGCTTGATTCATGGCGCTTGAACACCTCACTCTTGATTGGCGCAAAATAATGCAATCGATTATTATATCGATTCAATAAAATTCAGGCCATGAAGCGCCAGCTAGAAGCGCCAACCAGGAGAAACGAGATGAGCGAAGCCGAGCGTGACCACGGCGGGTCCAGTGGTGCGCCGCAATCCGGTGGTGGGCCAGCGTCCGCTGGCGGAGTAGGGCAACAACATCCCGCCGCCGGGCGGCCCGCGCATGCCGAGACTGCGGTAATGGGTGATGCACCGCTGCCCGGCATGGCCGCTGCGGGCGCGAGCCATGGCCAGCCTTATACTAAGGCGCCTCATCATCCGCCGAGTGATCCGGGTGGGTTCGGCGGTTATGGTCAGCCCTATCCGGGGGCGTATCAAGGGCCATATCAGGGGGCTCAGCCGCCGTATCAGGAAGGGGCTGGCTCGATGCACCCCGGTGTTCATCCAGGCGCCTACGCGCCGGCTGTTGGCTATCCATATCCTCCATACCCTCCTTATCCTCCGCCTGCGTTCCAGGCCCAAGCGCCTGGCACGGGTGCTGGACCTGGACCCGGCCCGCAGGCCGGAATGCAGCAACTGTTCGAGGAGATTGCCCAAGGTGGCAACGGCCTCAACAGCCTGACGCGCATGCTCAGCTTGGACGATACCGAGTTTTGGAAAGGCGCGATCGTGGGCGCGGCGGCGGTGATGCTGCTGACCAATGATCAGGTCCAGGACGCCTTGTTCAAATCCGGCGCCAAGGCCAAGAGTGCGGTCAAGAGCGGTGCCGATCATCTCAAGGAGCGGGCCTCGACGCGGACCGAACGCGAAAGCGGGAGTGATTCATGAGCAGCGATGATGACCGCGCCCTGATGCAGGCTCCCATGCCCTACGGTTCAACCGCGCTGCCCGATCATCGTAGCGCCGTGGCCGGTGCCGCCGCCAGCGCTGTCCAGCAGCAAGGTTTGGTGCGGCTCGGTGTGCTCTTCGTGAGCGGGACTGCAGTCATGTATGGGATTCAACGCTACCTAGAGCGAGACATCGAGCACGAGGTCGAGCCATGAGTCGCACCGAGCACGGCATGCAGCGCCAGCGGCATGGGGTCGCCAAGAACCTCGCGGAAGGCGTCGGCGGTCTTATCGTTGGCGTGGCGTTGGTGGTCTTCGCCGGTCAATGGGTCAAGCGCCGCCAGCAACGCAGCTTGGCGACAGAGCGCGCCGAGGCCGAGACGCCGCGTGCGAATCAGCCAGCCACCGAATCCGAGCCCACAACCTGAACCTCACCTGGGAGCCAACCATGAGCCAATACACCGATCGATCCTGGTATCCGCCTGCGGCGCCATCCCCATTCCAAGCCCAGGCCCCTCATGGCCCGATGCAGGGCGGCCCGATGGGTGCTGGCCAAAAGCCCAGCATGATGCCGCCCGGCGGCTACTACGCCGGCGCTGGCTATCATCCCGCCTATCAGCAGGCGCCCATGGCCCCGCACCCGCAGGCGAGCACGGGTGCGGGCGCCATGCCGGGCAGCGGTTATCCGGCGCCAGCGGCATAGCCGTTCTTCAATCTCGGCAATGATCGCTTCCTCAAGGGCTTGCTGATCGGTGCCGCAGCCGCCTATCTGCTCACCAACGAGAACGTGCAGCGCACCGCCATCAAGGGCGCGGTCAAGCTCTGGGGTGGCCTCCAGGGTGGCGTCGAGGAACTCAAGGAACGCTTCCACGACGCCGAGGCTGAGATCCAGGCATCGGAGTCGCACAAGGACGCCTGAACTCGATCTCACGCCCGGCGCTGATTGCGAACCCGATCCCAACGCCGACGGCGAACCCAAGCCCGCCGAAAACCCTCTCATCGCATGCCGTGGCGCTGACCAACTATCGCATCATCCATGAGGTGCCGGGCCGCCTGCGCTTGCGCATCCCGGCCCTGGGCGAGCCCGGCTGTGAGGCCGGAGCGCTTGAGGATTGGATCGACGCGGCGGCGCCGACCGAAGAGGTGCGCGCCAATCGCGCCGCGCGTACCCTGATCATCCACTATCGCGGTGGAGACGAGGCGCGGCAGTCACTGCTGCGCCGGCTCGAGCGCTTCTCGACCGAGCCGATCCCCGGCTATAGCGAGGGCGATGTCCACGAGGCCGAAGTGGCGCCGATGATCACGACGCTGTTCACGCTGGCGGCGCTGCCGTTCCTGACGCCGCCGATGCGGGTCGTGCTCACCTTCGCCAATGTCGGCTCGACCCTCGCCAAGGGTGCCGATACCCTGATCCACGAGGGCATCAAGGTCGAGGTGTTGGATGCGCTCGCGGTCGGCCTGGCGGCCGCCAACGGCAAGCTGTTCACCGCCAATCTGACCGATCTGCTGCTGAATCTCGGCGAGTTCCTCGAACGCCGCACTCAACGCCAGTCCGATCGCATGCTGCGGCGTCTGCTTAGGCCCGATCCGGCCATGGCCTGGATTGAGCGCGAGGGCGAACTGGTGCAGGTCTCGGGCGACGAGGTCCGCATCGGCGAGACGGTGGTGGTCGGCGTCGGCGAGACCATCCCGGTCGACGGCTATGTCATCGATGGGCTGGCGCTGGTCAATCAGGCCGGCGTTACCGGCGAGGATGTGCCGGTGCGCAAGGAGACGCCGGCGCGCGTCATCGCCGGCTCGGTGCTGGTCGAAGGGCGGTTGCGCTTGGAGGCGACCCGGGTTGGAGAGGACACCACCACCGCGCGCGTCTCGCGCTTCATCCAGACCTCGCTGGCCGAGCAGGCCGCGACCCAGCGCTTGGCCGATGAGTTGGCCGATAAGCGGGTGTATCTGACGCTCGGCACCGGCGCGGCCGTCTATGCGCTGACGCGTGATCTGGCGCGGCTGCAGTCGGTGTTCCTGGTCGATTATTCCTGCGCGCTGAAGCTCGGCACGCCGGTCGCTTTCAAGTCCGGGATGTCGCGCGCCGCCGAGCATGGCGTACTGATGAAGGGCGGAGAGGCGATCGAGACCCTGGCCGAGATCGACACCCTGGTGTTCGACAAGACCGGCACCCTGACTCACAGCGATCTGTTGGTCACCGACGTCGTCGTGCTGCCGAGCGGCGCCCTGTGCTCCGAGACCGAGCTGCTGGCAATGGTCGCCTCGGTTGAGGAGCATGCCAGCCATCCGATCGCCCAGGCCGTGGTCGAGGCCGCCCGCGAGCGTGATCTGGCGCATATCTCGCACGGTGAGGTCGACTATATGGTCGCCCATGGCCTGCAGGCCAAGGTCGACGGCGGGCACATCGTGGTCGGTAGCCGGCATTATCTGGAAGCGCACATGGCGATCGACTTCCAGATCCATCAGGCGCGGATCGACGCGCTGCAAGCCGAAGGCAAGACGCTGCTGTTCGTCGGTAACGCTGGGGGCGCGGTCGGGCTGATCGCGCTGCGCGATACCTTACGCGAGGAAGCCCCGGCGGCACTCGAGCGGCTGCGGGCGCTCGGCATCCAACAGTTGATCATGATCACTGGCGATCGGCGCGAAAAGGGCGAGGCGCTGGCTGCCGAGTTGGGGCTCGATGCGGTGTATGCCGAGATGGCGCCTGAGGACAAGGCGAGCGTGATCGAAGGTCTACAGCGGGCCGGGCACAAGGTGGGCTTTGTCGGCGACGGCGTCAACGACGGGCCGGCGCTGGCAGTGGCCGACGTGGGCATCGCGATGCCGCGCGGCGCCGACATCGCCCGCGCGACCGCCGATGTGGTGCTGATGGACGATCGTCTGCAGGCGGTGGCCGATGCCCGCGAGGTGGCGGTCAAGACCATGCACCTGATCCAGCAGAATTTTACTGCCGCCGTCGGCATCAATACCGGCGTCCTTGCTGGCGCCGTGCTCGGCTGGCTGTCGCCGGTGGCCAGCGCGCTGCTGCACAACGGCTCGACCATCGGCATCCTGGTCAATGCGCTCAAGGGGGTGGCGTTGGAGACCGAGTCGCAAGTCTCCATGCAAACCGTTTGCAACGGCAGCAGCGAGTCCCAAGAAGGTTGACAGAGTTTGCAGACGTTTGCAGACGTATAAAGACCAATCGAGAAAGTTGCGGTGCAGTGAGCCGTCGCTTGGCCTGCGTTGCTAGCGCGTGATCTCAGGTTCCATCTCGCCGCGTTCATTGGCGTGGCAGCGTTCGTCCTGACACTGCTGGACCTCGACGGTCAGGTGGTCCAGGCCTGGAATCGCCCGCAGTCGCTCCTTGTATTTTTCGACCGGGCGCGGCTCATGGGTGACGAGCGAGAGGATGCAGGCGCGACTAGCCGCGCCAATGCGCCAGAGATGCAGATCCGCAATCGCAAGATCTGGGTCCGCGTCGATCTCGGAACGAATGCGCGCAGCGATATCGCTGTGATCCTCGGCGTCGAGCAGCGAGCGGGCACTGTCGCGTGCCAGGCCCCAAGACCAGCTGCCGATCAGGGCGGCGCCGATGATCCCCATCATCGCGTCGAGGAAACGCCAACCCAGTAGCATGCCGGCACCGAGCGCGGCAATCGCCAGCAAGGAGGTCATGGCGTCGGCAAGAACATGCATGTAGGCGGCGCGGAGGTTGTGGTCCTTATGCTCGGCGCCATGAGCGTGGCTGTGCGCGTGATGGTGATCGTGCCCAGGACCATGATCATGGGCATGTCCGTGATGCGGTGCGTGGCCATGATGATGACCACCACCCTGCGCCAAGATCCAAGCACTGATCAGGTTTACGATCAGGCCGAGGCAGGCGACCAGCATCGCATCGGCATAACGAATCTCGATCGGCTGGAACAGCCGACTGACCGATTCAATCAACATCCAGAGTGCGCCCAACCCGAGCAGCAACGCGCTGCTGTAGCCGGCCAGGGTCGGGATCTTGCCGGTGCCAAAGGTGAAACGCGAGTTCTTGGCCCAGCGCCGTGCGAGGCCGTAGGCGAATACACTCAAGCCAAGCGCCGCCGCATGGCTGCCCATGTGCCAGCCATCGGCTAACAGCGCCATGGAGCCGGTCAGCCAGCCGGCGGTGATCTCTACAATCATGGTCACCAGCGTCAGATAGACCACCCACCGTGTGCGCTGCTCGGCCTTCGCCTCGGCGCTGGTGATGAAATCGTGCTCGTGTTGCCAGGCATGGAGACTGTGCAGATGCATGATGGGCCTTGTTTTGGCTATGGTCAGCGGTCGATCGATTCGTAGAGTTCCGGCGGTGTGAGGCTGCACTTGCTGCAGCCGCTGCTGCTGCAAGGACCGCCGATCGGTAGCTTACGCACCCGGCCCTTGCGCTCCAAGACCTGCAGCATCGCCCGGAGCGCCTCGGTATCGGCATCGAAGTGGTGCGTCATATCCAGCAGCGACACGCGTCGATGCTGGGCGATGTAATCTCGAAGCTCAGAGAGGATCATCAGGCGGCTCCGGTCGTGCGAGGCAAGGGATCGTTCCTCTGGGCTCAGGCCGCATCGGCGACAGGCTGGAGCAGACGCCGCTTCTCACGCATGCCCCACCAGCGCAGCGCTAGGATCACGCTGATGAACAGCACCAGCATGGCGCCGATCCAGGTCGCTGAAAGGGTTGGGTTGCGGGCGAAGATGGCCGCTTGATAGAAGACCGTCGCAGTGATGTAGGCGATGCCGGTGGTCCAGCCGGCGACGAACAGGGTCCAGCCGAGGTTGGTCTCGCGGTAGACTGCGGCCAGCGCGGCCGTACAGGGAAAGTAGAGCAGGATGAACAGTAGATAGGCAAAGGCCCCGGCGGCACCATCGAAGCGCGAAGCCATGGCACCAAAGATCCCACTGGAGACGGCCTGCTCCTCGGCAACCAGCGTCGGATCGCTGAGATCACCCACCGCCAGCCCAAGCGGATCACCCCAGGTGCCGAGTGCATCGCTTAGGTTCGCTGGGATCGTCGCCAGCGCAGCGCTGACACCGCCCCACAGGTTGAACGGCTCGGCCGGAGCCTCCGCCTCTCCGGCGGCCGCCGCATCGGCCTGCGCCATCGCGGTGTACATCGAGTCCAGGGTGCCGACCACCGCCTCCTTCGCCAGCACGCCGGTAAAGATACCGACCGTCGCCGGCCAGTTCTCGGCGTCTAACCCCATGGGCGCGAACGCCGGCGCGATACCACGCCCGACCTCGCTGAGCACGGACTGATCGCTATCCTCGTTGCCAAAGCTGCCATCGGTGCCGAGCGCATTGAGGAAGTTCAAAACAAGAACCATGGGCACGATGATCTTGCCGGCACGGAACACGAAGCTGTTGGTGCGCTCCCAGGTGCGCATACTCACGCCCTTGAGGGTTGGCAGGTGATAGGGCGGTAGCTCCATGACGAAGGGCGTGGTTGGGCCTTGCAAGAGGGTGTTCTTCATGATCAGCCCGGTCAGCACGGCGATGGCGATGCCGATCAGATAGAGCCCGAAGACCAGGTTCTGGCCGCCGATGGGGAAGAACGCGGCAGCAAACAGGGCATAGACCGGCAGCCGGGCGCCGCAGGACATAAACGGCGCCATGACGATGGTCATGATCCGATCGCGCTGCTGCTCGAGCGTGCGCGTGGCCATGATCGCCGGCACGTTGCAGCCGAAACCGACGATCAGCGGCACGAACGACTTGCCGGGCAACCCCACCGCGCGCATCGCGCGATCCATGACGAAGGCGGCACGGGCCATGTAGCCACTGTCTTCCAGCATCGAGAGGAACAGATAGAGCGCGGCGATCACCGGGATAAAGGTGGCGACGACCTGGATGCCACCGCCGACGCCGTTGGCGAGGACCACGATTAGCCACTCTGGTGCGCCAATGTTCGCCAAGCCCTCGGCAACGCCATCGACGAACAGGGTGCCGGCGAGACTGTCGAAGAAATCGATGAAGGCCCCACCGATGTTGATGGTGAACATGAACATCAGGTACATCGCGGAGAGGAAGATCGGAATCCCCAGCGCGCGATTGAGCATGACCCGATCGATACGGTCGGAGAGGCTGCGCGAGACCTGGGCCTTGCGCTTCACCGCCGCGCTGCTGACACGATGGGCAAAGCCGTAGCGGCCGTCAGCGAGGAGGATGTCGACATCGTCGGGTAGCGCCTCGCGCTCTGCGTTCAGCTCCGCCTCGCTGACACAATCGGCACTGATCGCCGTGGCGAGGTCGTCGCCCTCGAGCAGCCGCGAGGCGAGCCAGCGCGGGTCGGCGCCAGCCGCGTGCGCGGCGTTGTCGAGCTTAGGGAGCAGCGCTGCAATGGCCTGTTCGAGCGCCTTGTCGTAGCGCAGCTCGGCGCGCGACAGGGGCTGCTCCACCACCGCCTTGGCGAGCGCCTGTTTCAAAGCCTGGATGCCCTCGCGCTTGACCGCTACCACCGGCACGACTGGACAACCAAGCTGCTCGGCGAGACGCTCGACGTCGATACGCATGCCTGCAGCCCCGGCCGCATCCATCATGTTCAGCGCGACCAGTATCGGTCGGCGCATCTCCAGCAGCTGCGAGGTCAGATAGAGATTGCGCTCCAGATTGGAGGCATCGACGATGTTGAGGATCAGGTCGGCTTCGCCGGCATGCACATAGTCGCGGGCGATCTTCTCGTCGAGCGAGACGTCCTCGCTGGTCACGTCGAGCGCATAGGTACCGGGCAGGTCAACCAGCTCGAAGGCGGCATCATCGAGCCGATAACGGCCGATCTTGCGCTCGACGGTGACGCCGGGCCAGTTACCGACCCGCTGCTTGGCGCCAGTGAGCGCATTGAAAAGGGTGGTCTTGCCGCAGTTGGGGTTGCCAACCACGCCGATCCGATACGGCTCGCTCATCATCGTAGCTCCACTTGAACGCTGTCGGCCTCACTGCGGCGCAAGCTAAGCTTGAAGCCGCGCACTAGGATCTCAACCGGATCACCCATCGGTGCGACCCGGGTAATACTGAATTCGGTCCCAGGGGTGAGGCCCATCGATAGCAGCTTCTTCCGGTAGCTGCCGCCACCCTCGGGGGCGAAAGCCCCCCGACCGGGGTTTGGCGAAGCCCCGTGGGTTTTATTTAATTGTGTTTTTTTGTGGAAAGAT
>NZ_JCAQIA010000015.1:0-78675 GCF_059621085.1 Halochromatium sp. NSM3
GCCTTTCCTCGGCGGAAAAGGGGCTTGGCTGAAGAAGCTTGCTAATCAGGTGCCGGCTTGATGGGTTCCGCCTCCTCGCAGCCGAGTGTTGATGACGCTCAGGGGTCAGTGTCGAGTCCACTTCCGCCTGAGTATGTGATCGACCAGGACGGATCCGTCACGCTGCGCATCTGCTATAACTGGTCCTGTGCGCACAGGCAGACCATGACCTTCACTCCGGATGACATGGCCCGCCTAGAACGGCGTATGGCGGCTTGTACGGGCACAAGTCTTCACGATCGATTACAGCGTGTGCGTATCGGCATCTGGCAAATGGAGTTGCTGGCACAACAGTATCAGCCATCGTTGGCCAACGACCTGGCCATTAACGAGTTCGAGGCGGGCGTTGAGGGGCGCATGGATTGCGTCGATAACGCCAGCCCTTTTAAGGTCTAGTTCTCGCCCTGTCGCAACTGTTTGATTACACAAACGTGTATCCTGGCTGAGCACCCACGTCAGTTCGTTGCTGCACACGGCAACGTTCGTAAACAACTGATCTTGAATGTTGTTTTTATGCACCTTAAAAGGGCTGGTCGATAACGCCAGCAATACCACGACTTATCTGCATATTCTCCGGGATATCCGGGAATTGTCCGGCTGGACGATCGCATCGCCCAAGGTACGCGCTCGTTTCGATCTCATTTCGGTTCACTGGACGGCGGTCATCATCGATACGAACAGCGGCGCCCCCTGGAGTGTTGACTCCTGGTATCGTCCAAATGGCCATCTGCCAATGGTCATGCCCTTGCCGAGCTGGAGCGACATGAAAAAGGCCTGGGAACCGCCTTTCGGCCGGCTCAATGCGACCCCGCACTCAATCAATGAACTCTGTCAGACGCAGCGTATCGCGAATTCCGGATGATGGTCTGACCGGCCTGGTTTCCGGCAAAACATAGACAAGGCCAGCCGTCCCGGAGAACGTGCTCTGTATCACGTTCTCGAAGAATGGCACTGGAACATTGATGCAGCCATAGGAAATACGGTTATCAAGCGGCGATGGCGTGGCCAAGCGGTGCGCTCGGCGCTGTTCGGGTCTGCTCGTGATGACCGGATGCAAGGAGATGGCATTTTCGTAGTCCACCCAGAGTATCTCCTTGCCACGGGCATTGCGGCCCATGGTCGCCAGGAAACGACCCGCCGGCGTTGTACGATCCGCAGGAGGGATCTGTGACATCGGCAGGTGACCAACGCCGGGGGCTGTGTCATCCCCTTGCGCTAGGCCCAGCAGCACGGGGGCTGCTCCTTGCAGCGTTCCATCAACGTCAAACACATACACCTTGGCGTTGACTTTATCGACAATCGCGAATGGCATGTTGAGATTGTCTCTTGAACCGACAACCCAATCGGCCATCTCCCGTGTCCTGCGCGATGCCCTCTTTGCCGCAAAGTTGGCCTGCCTGGAACCCTTTGCCATGGTCGTTTTGGATTCCACAGCGAACAAGATATCCGCGTCATCAGCATCATTTGCACGAAACATCGGGCTAGGCCCATGAGCGACAGTGTCCACCCGCGTTGCCAGGTCCGGGCTGCAACCGGAAACTAACGCAACAACGCACAGGGAGAGTGCCATGCTGATGATGTGGGTGTTCTGGCGGCTTCGCACTGGTTCAACTCGGTTTACGCAGCGGGGTCCAGTTCACTGGGATAGCGCTCTACAGCAGATCGTTCAAAACGAAACCGATGCCGACCGACGTCTGTTTCCAGTTGTAATCGATCAGACTGTCTCCGTAGCCGGTAAAGGCATGAACATAACCGCGCAGTGGGCCGAGGATCGGACGCGAGGTCCAGGTGAATTGGGCCGCGCCTTTATCGGTCGCTGGATTGCCACGCCCCATGAGCGCGAAGCTCTGCCCGCGCCATTTGTAGATAGCGGTGATGTCGCCGTAGCCGTAATAATCGAGGATGTCAGGATTGTCATCGTCGTCGGCGTCGACATCGATGCGATACCAGGGCCGGACCAGCAGGGCGACGTTGTCCCGTTCGATCCCGATCTCGGCGATGACACGGTTCCAGCCCCGCGAGATGGGGTCGGAGCGGCCGTTGGACTGGTGATTGATGCCGACATTCAACAGGTTCCAATTGAATCCGCCGAACGAGAGCCCGGGCCGATAGCTCAACATCAGCTCTGGCATATAGTTGGTCTCGCGAAACGGACGTGAAAGCTCTCCGTTGTAGACCTGCCACTGACTCTGCTGCGTGTAGCCCGCCCAGAGCCCCCACCGTCGATCGTCGGTGGTCCAGAGTCGCGCCTTGAAGCTGATCTGAAAACGCGCCTCGACCGGATCAAGATCCTGATGCTCAACCGCAGACGAATCGAACACGGAAGAGGACGGCTGCTCGTTGACCGAGTTGGTATAGCGCCCGAACAGCAGATAATTCGGGCGGTACAGAGTGATCGTATAACGGGTCGAGGCAGGGTCGAAGCCCCAGGCGGCGTCGATCAGTGACACCGGGGCGGCGACCGTCGCCGCCGACGGGTCGGACGGCTCAGGCACGGGCTGTGGAGGCGCCAGGGAGGCGCGCGCGGGCGCCGGCTTTGCGACGGTGCCCTGTCTGCTCGCCTGGTCGTAACAGGCCAGCCGCGCCCGGTCGGCCTTGATCGCCGAACAGTCGGCACCGCCCGACGGCGTCGCGTGCGCAAGCAGGGGGACACCGATGACGGAACCGATAACGATCGCGGCTGCGATCAATGGGGGCCGAGGCCAAGCATCTCGACGGACTTGAGTCAACATTGGTCGCTTTTCTCCGTTGGCGAACGCGTCTCAAAGCGGGTGCCAAGGCGCAGACATCCGCGAAGGCATCCCGGTCGACCGGGATGATGCAACGCAGCTCAAGCTACGCTTCCACTCAGGTCGATGTCCGTACGCTAACGCACAGAGCGAGCGGCCACCATGGAGGATCATCCAGGTATCCACCGATTCAGTCATCCCAGGTACACTCGCCAAGCCCACGCGACCAATGGCTGACGCGCTGCGGCTGAACCGACCACTTCGTCATCAACCCGGGAGATGTCCGCCATGTCGGATCGCCAGCGTCGCCTCGTCGGCTTATTGCTCTTGATCGTGGGGCTTGGTATCGCCTCTTCGCAGGCGCTGCTGGCCTCATGCAGTGGCTCGGCGGTGGCCGCTTCGGTCACGACGACGCGTTGAGGAGGCTAAGATGAAGCGCTTGCTACTGCTCGTCGTGTTCCTGGTCGTCGCCGTCACGATCCTTGTGTTGCTTTGGCGGCGACTGAGCGGACAGGGCAAGGCCGGGGACGACCTGGCTCGACTGACCGCTGCCCAACCGGACTGGCCGCTGTTCGTGTTGCCGCTGCCAGCAGCCGTCGCGGCGCTCGTGGCGCTCCTCGGCGGACAGCTCGGGATGCTGCTCGGCGACCTCATGGGCTACGGCTTGATGCTGGGTGGTGCATTGCTGGTCCGGCTGGGGTTAGGCGACGGACGGGCGGCGATCGGCGCCGCGCGCTGGCGGCACCTTCCGCCGAAGACCTTAGGCGCCCTGCTTCTCGCGCTCGGCAGCGGCATCACGGCCTGGCTCGGTGCCGGACATCATCCGGGCATTGCCCTAGCCTTCGCGCTGCTGACGCTGCTGGGCTTGCATCTCGCTTATGGTCTCGATCTCTCCTTCCAGCACCGGCGTCCGCCCGGCCTGGGCGCGCAGGGCGCGGCGTCGCTGCGGGAGGCCGCGCGTGCGATTGCCGCCATCGAGCAGGCGCGTCTGGAGATCCGCCAGCCGGAGCTGGACACAAGGCTCGCCAACATCTCGGCGTTGGCGCAACAGATCCTCGAACGCCTCGAGGATGATCCGCGCGATCTGTGGCAGGCGCGCAAGTTCCTGACGGTCTATCTGGAAGGCGTACAGCGAGTCGTCGAAGGCTACGCCAAGACCCACGACCGCGTCGCCGCCCCCGAGCTGGACCAACGCTTCCGCCATGCCCTGGAGACCGTGGAGGCTGCCTTCCGCAAACAACACCAGGTGTTGCTGGAGCGGGATGTCGAAGACCTCGACGTCCAGATCGAGGTACTGACCCAGCAGTTGGAGCGGGAGGGTATCCTTTAGGATACGGGCCTAGGGATGTTCTTGGTGTTGCTGAACAGTGTGTTGGTGGAGGCGGCGGGAATCGAACCCGCGTCCGCAAGCCCTCCGCCGTCGGTACTACATGCTTAGCCCGGTCTATTGTTTTTAACCTTCCAACGCCCGACGGGCAGGGCGATTGGTCGGCGATCCCGAATTAGGTTTTAGCGATCTCGGTCCAGGCCCCCGCGATCGCGATCCTGTGTGATGTTACCCCACGAATCCGCCGCCCACAGGCAAGAGACGGTGTGAGGCCCGCTGGGTTTAAGCAGCGAGAGCGTAGTTGTCGTCGTTGGCAACTATAGATTTGCGGATGGATTTACGAGGTAGCCCGCACCTCGGCATGCACCTAGGGTTTTGTGACCCACGTCGAAGCCATGTCGCCCCCAAGAGAACAGAGTAGACACGCTATCACCAGATTGGTTCCGTGGCAATCTCGGCGATCTAGCCGACTTCATCTACTGTCTTGAGAAGCACTGTCAACTGGTGCTGTCAACTGTCACAGCAGCGCGACCGCCTTGATCTGGGCATAGACCGATTGCGCAGGCGCCAGCGCCAACTGCTCGGCCGCGCGCCGGGTGACACGCGCTAGGATCGGCGAGCCGCTGACTTCGAGCTTGACCAGCCGTAGCGCCGGATGGCTGTCGTCGCCGAGCGACAGGACCCTGGCCGGTAGCGTGTTTTGGATGCTGCTCTCATGGGATGGCTCGCGGGTGATGCTGACATCGCGCGCGAGGATGCGCAGCCGCACATGGGCGCCGATCTCGGCACCGGTATCGCGCGTCCAAAGGCTGGCGCCGCAGCAGGCGACGCGCAGCAGATGCCACTGCTCATCGCGTTCGGCGACCTGGCCATCGAGCACCACGCCGGCATCCTCGCCGAGGCGGATCGGCAGATCGAGCCGCGATAGGGTCGCATTGAGTGGTCCGCTCGCCAGCACCCGGCCGTCGTCCATCACCAGGATGTGATCGGCCAGCCGCGCGACCTCGTCCGGCGAGTGACTGACATAGAGCACCGGAATCTCAAGCTCATCGTGCAGCCGCTCCAGATACGGCAGGATCTCCTGCTTGCGCTTGAGATCCAGCGCCGCCAGCGGCTCGTCCATCAACAACAGGCGCGGGTTCACCGCCAGCGCCCGCGCGATGCCGACCCGCTGGCGCTCGCCGCCGGAGAGCGCCGCCGGCTTGCGTTGCAGCAGATGACCAATGCCGAGCAACTCGATCGCCTGCTCAAGGCTGAAGCGGTCAGTGTCTCCCTGTCCCGGCGAGTTATCGCTGATGCCGGTGCTTGCATCCACGTTGGCGAAGAAGCGACGCCAGCGCCCAGATGGCTGCTGCTGCGCTTGAATGCGTCGCTGCCCATAGCGCAGATTGCCAAGCACGCTGAGATGCTCGAACAGGCTGGCTTCTTGGAACACGTAGCCGATCGGTCGGCGATGCGTTGGCACCCAGGTCTTGGCATCCTGCCACCTCTCACCCTTGAAGCTGAGCCTGCCAACCGCCGCCCGCTCCAGACCGGCGATGCAGCGCAGCAACGTCGTCTTGCCGGAGCCGGAATGGCCAAACAACGCCGTGACGCCGCGCGCTGGCAGCCGTTCATCCACATCCAGCGTGAAGCCGGGCCAGGCAACCTGAAAACGGGCTTCGATCAGTGATGGCGGCGGCGGCTCGGCTTGCGGGTTCTGAGCCTGCCGCGCAACCGGTCGGCCACCCTGCTGACCTGCTTCTGTCATCGTCGCTTGCCGATCGTTCATCGCTTCTTCGCTCCTGGATTCCAGACATACAGCACCAGCAACACCAGAAACGAGAACACCAACATGACGGCAGCGAGTCGGTGCGCGTTGCCGTATTCCAGCGCCTCGACATAGTCGTAGATCTGCACCGAGGCGACGCGCGTCACGCCCGGGATGTTGCCGCCGATCATCAGCACCACGCCGAACTCGCCGACAGTGTGCGCGAAGGTCAGGATGCCGGCGGTGACAAAGCCGGGCAGCGCCAGCGGCAGCGCGACGCTGAAGAAGCGATCCAAGGGCGATGCGCGTAAGGTCGCGGCGGCCTCCAGCGGGCGGTCACCGATGCCCTCGAAGGCGTTTTGCACCGGCTGCACCATGAACGGGAAGGAATAGAACACCGAGGCCACCACCAGCCCCCAAAAGGTGAACGGCAGAAGGCCGATGCCCAGGCGCTCGGTGAACTGCCCGACCGGCCCATTCGGCCCCATCGCTACCAGTAGATAAAAGCCCAGCACCGAGGGCGGTAGCACTAGTGGCAGCGCGACCACGGCGCCGATCGGTCCTTTCCAGCGCGAGCGGGTGCGCGCCAGCCACCAGGCGACCGGCGTGCCGACCACGAGCAGGATCAAGGTGGTGACGCCAGCCAGGCGCAGCGTCAGCCAGATGGCCTCGAGATCGGTGTCAGTGAGTCCCATGGGCGAACTCCGGGATGGCGTGTTGAGAGACCATGTCACTCGGTCTCATAGCCGAAGTCGTGGATGATCGCCCGAGCCGTTTCACCTTGCAGATAGGCGAACAGCTCGATCACCGCCGGGTTGTCCTGACCCCGCTTCAGAATCAGCGCATCCTGACGAATCGGCGTGTGCATCTCGCTCGGCACGATCCAGCCCGAGCCCTTGATGATCTTCCCGTCCTGCATGACCTGGGACAGAGCGACGAAGCCGATCTCCGCGTTGCCGGTATCGACGAACTGATAGGTCTGGGCGATGTTCTCGCCCATCACCAACTTAGACTCCACAGCGGTCTTCACGCCAAGCGCCTCCAGCGTCTCGATAGCGGCCTCGCCATAGGGCGCCAGCTTCGGGTTGGCGATCGACAGCCGATTGAAGTCGCCCGATCTCAGCAGCGCTGGGCCATCGCTCACCTTGTCGGCATCGGCGGACCAGAGCACCAGTGCGCCGATCGAATAGGTGAAGCGCGAGCCGGGTAGGCCCTTGCCCTCCTCCTCCAACCGCGCGGGGCGCGTCTGATCGGCGGCGAGCAAGACATCGAACGGGGCGCCGTTCTTGATCTGGGCATAGAGCTTGCCCGTAGAGCCGTAGGAGGCCTTGATGCGGTGATCGGTGTCTTCCTCGAAGCGCTCGATGATCACTTTCATCGGCGACGTAAAGTTACCGGCCACGGCGATCTGAGCATCCTCGGCGGAGACGCTGCTGGCGACCATGAAACTGAAGGCGACGAGGACTGGGCGGACAGGCTGCATTGAGTTCTCTCCTGAGACGATTGAAGAACCGGATGGGCTGCCGGGTCAGCGTTGTGCCAGATCGCTGAGCATACGATATCGCAATATACAAAACGACATAACGATAAGCGATCGTGCGAATGGTATGCAGAATGCATGCCGGCTTCGCGTCGCGCGATCCATCGGATGCGGATGCTCGCTGCTCCAGCCATCCGCATCTGCGGCGCGGCACACTCCGATTCCTTAAGCTCAGTGAGAAAAATGCTATGAAGATCAGTGCTCGAAATCAGTTCCACGGCAAGGTGGCGCAGGTCACCATGGGGGCCGTCAACGCGCAGGTTCTGGTGACGCTCGCCGGTGGTGAGCAGATTGTTGCCATCGTCACCAATGAGAGCGTCAAGTCGCTCGATCTGAAGGCTGACGCCGACGTCATTGCCCTAATCAAGGCCTCCTCCGTGCTCGTGATGACCGACGACACAGGCATCCGCCTATCGGCTCGTAACAGCCTGAGCGGCAAGGTAAACGCGCTGGAAAAAGGGCCGATCCATGCCGAGGTCAGCATCGGCCTGCCCTCCGGTGAAAGCGTCCATGCCACCATCACCCACGCCGCCTGCGATGCGCTCGGGCTCGCTGAAGGCGTCGACGCCACCGCCGTGATCAAGGCGCCGTCGGTCATCCTCGGTGTGCCCGAGTAGGCAGGCTTAGCCAATGCGCAGTATGCACTAGCATATACCGCTATCCTCGTTTCAGGGGTGACCGTTGCTCGACGACGGTGCGCCCCGTTTAGGCGGCCTTGGCTGTCGTCTTTCAAACAATCCTGAACAGGGGCAACGATGTTGTCCGGTTCTCAACCCGCTAGCGATCGATTCCGACCATGCCTAACCTCTACCCGCCGGTCCTCAGCGACCACGCGCTGCAGCAACTTCTGACCGAGGACGTGCCCTTTGGTGATCTCACCACCGAATCCCTTGCCATCAACCCCAAGCCCGGCAGCATCCGCTTCTTCGCCCGCGACGCGATGACCGTCTGCGGCGTCGAGGAGGCGGTGCGCCTGTTCCAGCTCTGCGGCGCCGAGGCCGAGGCACGGATCAGCTCCGGCACCGAGGCCGCGCCGGAGACGCTCCTGCTCGAGGCGCATGGCAGCGCCGGCGCACTGCATCAAGGCTGGAAGACGGCGCAGACGCTGATGGAATGGTGTGGTGGCATCGCCAGCAGTGCTGCCGCCATCGTCGCCGCCGCGCGACGCGGTGATCCGAACGCGATGATCGCTGGCACGCGCAAGAACGTTCCCGGCAACCGCCGGCTCGCGGTCAAGGCATTCAAGGCCGGTGGCGCGGTGATGCACCGCAATGGGCTCTCGGAGACGCTATTGATCTTTGCCGAGCATCGGCTGTTCCTCGCTGATGAGGCGCCCGCTGAAACGCTCGCGCGCTTGCGCCGGCAGTGTCCCGAGAAGCGGGTCGTGGTCGAGGTGGCAACACCCGAGGAGGCGCTGATCTGGGCCGACGCCGACGTGCTGCAGTTTGAGAAATTCAGCGCTGAGAAGGTGGCCGAGACCGTCGCGGCGCTCACCGCACGCGGCTCGCAGGCCGTGGTTGGTGCCGCAGGTGGCATCAACGCCAAGAATGCCGAAGCCTATGCTCGCGCCGGTGCGCGGCTGTTGGTGACGACAGCGCCGCACCTGGCGCCGCCAAGGGATGTGCAGGTGCGGTTCTACTGCTGAGCAAACCCCCTGGCGTGGCATGCTCTAGGTTTGAGAAGTTCAGGTCCGAGCTGGTGCCAAGGAGCCATTGTGCAGGTTAAGGTTACTTGAGGCACGAGCCTTTGTGACAGCAAGCGGTGGCGCGCACTTGGCGTGGATTGTGCAAGCCACGCGCTCAGAACGCCGCCTCGCGTGCTTATCGCACCAATCTGGGTCATGCCGTCGCGGCAAGGCCCCGCCCAACACTGCAGGTCACCACCATGATCGATCCCATTCGCGAGCTTGGCCTCCATACCGGGGCATCCGCCGATCAGCCCGACGGGTCCCGCGCACCGCTGTCGCCCGAAGACCGCCAGAAGCTGCATCTCTACATCAACTTCAAGCTGATCTCCTCCGGCCAGCCCCCCTGCGGCACGGCGGCGACGGCGGACTTCATGGAGATCGCCCATGATTTGCTGCTGAGCTATCGCGAGAAGAACCGGCTGCTGGCGTCCTACCATTGCCCGGTGGATCGACGCATCCAGGATTTCCTCGGGCGCTATTTCGAGGATCTGGAGCTGGATCGAGTCCCGACCCTGCCCTTCCAATCCTTCATCCTCGATCGTCACGGACTAGCCCGCGAACTCTCCGTCCCCGTCGATAGCGACGTCTTCACCTCGGACATCATCTCCAGCTATCGGGTGGCGCAAGGCGTGCTGCACAATCCGGCGAGCGACCGACGTACCACTGCGGGGTCGTTCCATGTCGCCGAGGGCGGGCTGCCCATCCCCGGCGACAAGAAGGCGGTGCCCAAGGCGGTCTTCGCCAAGCTGCTCGGCGCCGCGCTTGCTCCCCCCGAGGATCTGCTGACCATCCCTTTTACCGCCAATCACAGCGAGCCAGCACGGATGTTTGTCTCGCTCCTGTTGCGGCCCTTGGTCTGCCCAGAGGTGCCCGGTTTTCAGGCCGAGAAGAACATGGAGGTTCGCTTCTTCGCGCCGGGCAATCTGGTCTCCAACCTGGATTTCGTCGAGAGCATCTTCGGCAACGGCGGCAACCCCTATCTGGCCGACTTCGACGCCGCCTTGGATGTCGATCACTGGACCGGCCATACCGGCTGCGTGCTGCTCGCCCCGCACCTGACGCAGCTCACCAAGCAGGCGCTGGGTCTGCCGCACATCGACCAGGCCACTGAGCGCCAGCGCGCCGAGGGCATGTGCTGGACGGACCCGGAGGAACGCTACAACGACGGCAATGCCTTCAAGATCACCGCGCGCGATGCCTCGGGGGTCATCATCACCATCCTGGCGGACAACTATTTCGGCTACTGCAAGAAAGAGGTCAAGACCCAGATCAGCTTCGCCGCCAACCTCTTCGGCCTGGCCGAGGAGGAGCACTCGGGCGGCGCGCTCGCGTTCGCGCGCTTCAACCACGGCGAGGAATTCGGCGTCGATCCGGCCACGCGCGAGCCCGGTTACGACTTCGCCGAGGTCGCCGCGCGTTACGGCGCGATCATGGACCTGCAGCCAGAGGGCTATGGCATCGACAAGCGCTTCCCTCAGGTCGTCTATGTGCCGCAGAAGCTGCGCATGGATTTGCTCGCCCAGCGCATCACCTGGGAGCACGCCGGCGCAACCCGCTCCATCCGGCTGCGGCCGGACAGGATCTACATCCAGCCCAACGGCTACAAGGTCGAGATGCAGAAGCACCCGGGCGCGCCGTCCTGGCGGCTCATCGGCACCAAGCCGGAAGGCACCTTCTGTCACAAGCCCTGCACCGTCTCCGGCGGCGGCAAGTCGGAGATCTCCAAGTCGATGGAGGACGCGGTCCTCTATGGCCCGATCTTCGTCGACGATCTGAATCAAGATCTGGACCGGGTGCAGGAGATTTTCGATCGCGACTACCAGCACCGCTTCCGCCCCGGTTTCGAGCACGAGGACCACGACGCCGGGCGTAAACCCTTGTCGCCGGAGCGCAGTCTCGGCTCGCTGATCAAGCTGCTGACGCCCTCGCCCAGCCACACCCGCGAGTACAACACCTGGCTCAAGCTGATCCCGCCACGCTTGCTGGCGCTGACCTTCATGATCAAGCGCCTCTACCGGCCGAGCTGGGGCGAGGCCTGGCGCGAGCATTTCTCGGTCGACGAGATCGACGGCGCGCCCGGGCACGAGCTGAAGGCCTTCGGGCGGCGCATCGTCGCCACCTACCTGCGCGTCGGCTTTGATCTCGACAGCAAGTGGCGGACCTTCAAGCTGCGCCAGGACTTTATCGCCGCCGAGAAGATCCAGATGGAAGACGACATCACCGCCTCGGTGGTGGTGCCGCCGGCGGCGGTCAGCGGCTGCCGGGACTCGGCCTGCGCCGGCGAGCACAGCCTCAAGCTCGCCCGCAACTGCGAATACCGGCTGTTCCAACGCCCGGACGACGCCATCCTGCCCGGCTTCGATAAGCAAACCGAACGCGAGATGGCCCAAGATGGCAACTTCCTGGCCAACTACGAACCGCTGCGGGGACCGACACTGGATGCGGTGATCGACGACGTGATGACCTTCTCGACCTTCACTGCACCGATGCGCGAGCGTCTCGCGCAGGCGGCGCGCGACGGCGTCGCCGTGGTCTCCTCCGCACATCCGCGGCTGGTCGACGGCAAGCCATCGAAGAACCCGCGCTACCTGCAAGTGCGCCCGGATCTGGTCAACCCGGTGCGCCGCCATGTCGCCGAGATGGGCACGCGCCTGCACCGCAAGCTGCCCCTGGAAGTTCCGGTCTGCCACCCGGTCGATGCAGTGCTGACCGGACGCCGCAACAACCCGCCGGAGCCGGGCATCCGGGCGCTCGCGGTCTACAACCCGATCCACTATCAAGAGCTGCCCGAGCTGTTCATGGACTTCATCTGCTCGCTCACCGGCAAGTCGCCCTCGACCACCGGGGCCGGCAGCGAAGGGGCACTGACCAAGGCGCCGTTCAACGCCGTGCGCCCGACCGTGGATCTCAACAACGCCCTGGTCTCCTACATCCTCACCGGCTTCGCCGGGTTCTCCAGCTCCGCTGGTCATATCGGCCCGGATGTGAAGGTCGCGCATGACGTGTCCCTGTTGATCCCGGAGATCTGGGCGCGTCTCACCGAGCAGGAGCGCGATCCAGCGTATCTGATCGCCAACGACTATCTGGAGCCACTCGACGACTTTGAGCACCAGGGCCGCACGGTGCTCGCCAGCCGGCTTGGCTATCGCATCACCGAGCGCTTCGTCGCCCACTTCATGGGCAAGATCTTCGACAACCCGCACGCGGTCTTCACCTCAGCGATCCTGCGCCCGGAATCGCAGAGCCTGGAGGTCTTCGTCGACGGCATCGAGAACATCTGCGAGGCCCAAGAGCGCGTCGCCCGGCGCTATGTCGAGGACGGAAGCATTGAGGACGCCTGCCCGCCGCTTGAGGCCCTGCTGCACATCATGGCGTATGGCCACTATCAGGGCCGCTCGATCAATGATCCCGCGATCCGCAACCTGTTCACCCGCGAGTCGCTCTTGAACGCCGACTGGTATCGCGAGCGCCTCGAGGTCAAGCAGCAGCGCGACATCCAACTCGCCCGGCGCCTGGTGTTGAACCTGCAGCAGTTCATGGACCTACGCCACTACGCCGACGAGGCCGACCGGCTCGACGCCGCCGCGCGACTGGAGCGCGCCAAGGCCGAGCTGGCGCGGGTACAGGAGCCTGCTTACCTCGATGCCTTGATCGGCACCATCGGCGCGGATCCACTTGCGCCGGCACGGGAGATGATGGTCGAGGCCGAGCGCCGGGCCGCCTAGGGCTGTAGTCGCGGCTCACCGATACGGGCGAGCATCCAGGCACTGGGAGCAGCATCGGTGCCGAAGGCGACAATGCGCCTGTGGGTACCGCAGTTCCGGCGGGCAGCGGCATCGAATCGCGGATGGAGCACGGGTCGCGATCGGGCGCGGCGTTACCGCGTCAGCGTCATGAACAGCCGAGGCAGGCGTTCAGGCAGGCGCTCAACGCAGTCGATGACCGTGTAGCGCCGCCCGAAGATATCGCCGACATAGTCATCGGCACAGGGATCGAGGTTGATGCAGTAGCTGTAGACGCCCTCCCCGTCGAGTTCCTGCACGGCCTTGCGGGCATCTTCGATCAGGCGCTTAGGGTCGGCCTCGTCGATATCGGCGGGCTCGCCGTCGGTCAGCACCAGCAGCAGCCGCTTCTCGGCCTTGCGCCTGGCAAGCGCGCGGCCGGCGTGGCGCATCGCCGCGCCCATGCGGGTGGACCAACCCGCCTGCATGGCCGCGAGCCGCGCCTTCACCGGGTCGCCCCAGTCTTCGGAGAAGCCCTTGATGTGCTGATAGCGCACCTCGTGGCGGGTGTTCGACGAAAAGCCGGCGATGGCGAACTCGTCGCCCAGGGTGTCGATGGCCCAGCCGAGCAGGGCGACAGCGACCTGGCTCAGTTCTAAGATACTCTGGGTGCCGCCCTCGGGGGTCAGATTCACCGACTCCGAGAGGTCGATCAGCAGCGACACGGCGATGTCGCGACCATCGGTGCGATAGCTCATGTTGATGCGCGGGTCCGGCTGGCGGCCGGCACGCAGATCGGTCAGCGCCCGGATGGCGATGTCGAGGTCCAGCTCGCTGCCGTCCTCCTGATAGCGTTCCCGCACCAGGTGCTGGGGCTTCAGCAGGTCGAGCAGTTGCTTGAGCTGTTTGGCCAGACCGGCGTGCTGGGCCAGGAGCCGGTCGATCTCGGCGGCGTCGCCGGGCGGGTGCAGGCTCTCGTAGAGGCTCACCCAGTCGGGCCGGTAGAGCCGGCCCTGGTAGTCCCACTCCGGATAATGGCGCGGCGGCAGCCGGTCGGGCTCCGCCTCGTCGACTTGCCGGCGCGGCGCCTCGAAGCTCTTCTCCTCGTCGCCGGCCTCGATGTAGCGCCAGAGGTGGCGATTATCGTCGCGGTAGTCGATCTCGGTGTTGTCAAAATAGACATTGGCGGAGAGATCGGACTGGCGCCGGGTGCGGGCGATGTAGGCCACGGCCAGCGCGGCCACGTCTGCCGTACTGTGCCCCGGCTGCGCCATCAGTGCGAAGAACCTTGAGACGAAGTCGCAGAGGGCCGGATCACGATACTCATACTCGCGCGCAAGCACGGCGTAGGAGAACATCGCCAGCCGATGCCGGATGCAGGAGGCCTGTTCCGGGTCGCAGGCGTCCTCCACCGGTCGCGGGTGCAGCGCGAGCCAGAGCGGGCGCAGGCCGGCATACTGCTGCATCGCCAGGTAGTCGACGCGGCTGTCCTCGAAGGTCTCGATGGCCACGCGCTGAAACGGGCTGTAGTTGTCCGCGATCATCGGCGTGCTCCAGCGCCGGTGGGCAGCGATATGGGCGAGCAGCGCGCGGTAGCGGTCGAGCCCCGAGACCCCGGCCCGGGGCTCATAGACGTCCGGCAGCCGGATGCCGAGGGCGTCGTAGTACGGCATCGGCTTGCGCAGCAGATCGAAGGCCAGCGAATAGGGCACGAACTGGGCGCCGTCGCGCCACAACGCCCGCAGATACAGTGTCAGCCGCCGCTCCTGGTCGGCGAACAGCGTCCCATTGCGCTCGCGCTGGAAGATCGCCCGACTGTCCGCCGACTGCAGGCTGAAGTAGTCCTTCTGGCGCTCCGGGTGGGTCAGATAGTGTTGCAGGCCATAGTCGATCCAGTTCCGCAGGCCGGCCAGCGATAGCTCGGCGAGCAACAGCGGCATACGCTCCAGCAACAGCGACAGGCTGGGGCTTGGGATGGTCGCGGACTGGTTGCCATGGATCGAAGAGCTGGTGCGGCGCGCAAACCCCATCAGCAGGTCGATGTAGTGCTCGAACAGCGCATAGCTGCCGAGGCGGGCGGTGACGCCGACGATGCTCTGCATGAAGGCCGGGATGGCACCGCCGTTGGGGGTGCGCGACAGGCGCCAGACACTGCGCGAGACCAGTTCCAGCGCCTCCTCGCCGAGCCGCTCGGCGATCCGGGGCATCTCCTCGAGATAGATCAGCACCGGCTCGACCCCGCGACCGATCATGCAGACCAGCGAGGCGCCATCGAGATAATCGGTCATGCCCTGCTCGGACAGCCGGGTTTCGGCCTCGCGCAGGCAGTCATCGAAGACCGGCTCGATCTGCGGAAAGTTGCAGCCGAGCCGCGCACGATAGCCGGCCCGGCGGAGATCAAAACCTGGCATCGCCAATCAGCCTGCCTGGGTCTGAGCGGGGCTCGAGGTGCTGGTCTGTCCGCTGGCCTGATCGCTCGACGGATCACCGGCCTGGGCATCGAACAAGGCGTCGATGGCGTGATACAGCGTCGAGCGGATGTCCGCGTCGTCGGTGATCGGATCGACCAGCGCCATGCGACAGGCCGCTCGCGGTGCCACCCCACGCTTGAGCAGCCGCGCGGCATAGACCAGCAGACGCGTGGAGATGCCCTCGTCGAGTCCATGGCCCTTGAGGTTGCGCGCGGTCTCGGCCATCTTCACCAGCCGGCGGGCCAATGCCGGGTCAGTGCCAGTCTCGGTGGCGATGATACCGACCTCGGTCTCGGCATCGGCGTAGTCGAAGTGCAGCGCCGTGAAGCGCTGTTTGGTGGACTGTTTGAGGTCCTTCATCAGGGACTGGTAACCCGGGTTGTACGAGATCACCAGTTGAAAATCCGCGTGCGCCTCCAGCAGCTCGCCCTTCTTGTCGAGCGGCAGAACGCGGCGATGGTCGGTGAGCGGGTGGATCACCACGGTGGTGTCCTGGCGCGCCTCAACGATCTCGTCCAGGTAACAGATGGCGCCGATGCGGGCCGCCGTGGTCAACGGACCGTCGAGCCAGCGGGTGCCGCCGGTATCGAGTAGATAGCGTCCGACCAGGTCGGACGCGGTCATGTCCTCGTTGCAGGCAACGGTGATCAGGGGTCGGCCGAGCCGCCAGGCCATGTACTCGACGAAGCGCGACTTGCCGCAGCCCGTCGGCCCCTTGATCATCACCGGCAGGCGCTCATCCCAGGCCGCCTGATACAGCGCTACCTCCTCATGCAGCGGCTGATAAAAGGGTTCTTGCTGGATGAGGTACTGCTCGTGCTCGGTCATGGTCACCGCCAGATCGCAAATGAAAAGCCCCCGCTGGAGCGAGGGCGTCGTTGAGGCTGGATTATTTGTGCGCCGAAGCACCGAGCTTATCGCGCCAGCCGGGATAGATCTCATCGGCATCATGCGGGAAAGACTCGAAGGCGCGGGCGAATTCCTTGTGCTCCTTGGCCCATTCGATCGGGTCGGCGCCGGCCTTCCAGCATTCATAGGCCTGGCGCAGCGACTTGGCACCAGCCGCCGGGCTGTCGATATGGCCATAGGCGCCGCCGCCGGCGGTGTTGATCACGTTGCCATGGCCCAGGTTCTCGAAGAAGCCGGGCAGGCGCAGCGCGTTCATACCGCCGGAGATGATCGGCGTGGTCGGCTTCATGCCGAACCATTCCTGGTGGTAGGCCGGGCCGGTGTAGCTGTCGCGCTCGATGATATAGGCGATGGCGCGATCCTCCTTGCCACCCTCCATCTTGCCGTAGCCCATGGTGCCGACATGGATGCCGGAGGCACCCTGCAGGCGCGACATCTTGGCCAGTACGTAGGCGCTATAGCCACGCTTGGCGCTCGGCGAGGTCACGGCACCATGGCCGGCTCGGTGATAATGCAGATACTGGCCCGGATACTGCCGGCGGGCGGTCGTCACCATGCCGGGGCCACCCACATAGCCATCGACCAGGAAGGCCACCTTATCGGCATCTGGCCCGAACGCCTCCAGGATGAAATCCGCGCGCGCGCACATCTCGTAATGATCGTCGGCGGTAATGTTGGCCGAGAACAGCTTGGCCTCGCCGGTCTCGTCCATGGCCCGCTTCATCGAGTCATAGACCAGCGGATAGACCTTTCTGGCCGGACAGAACACCTGGTTGCCCTGCGGCTCGTCGTTCTTGATGAAGTCGCCACCGAGCCAGAACTGATAGGCCGCTGCGGCGAAGGGCTCCGGGCGCAGGCCGAGCTTGGGCTTGATGATGGTGCCGGCGATATAGCCGCCGTCCTGCATCGGGCGGCCGAGGATGCGCCACATGTCCGAGATGTCCTTGGACGGGCCATCGAACAACTGAATGGCGCGCGGCGGCATGAAGAAGTCGTACATCTTCGCGTGCTTGATGTCACCCATGCCCTGATTGTTGCCGATCGTCAGGGTCAGGAAGGACACCAGCATCATGCGGCCGTCGGTCATGTTGCGATCGAACAGGTCGATCGGATAGGCGATGCGCATCTCCTCAGTCGCCTCGTCGATCTGGTAGACGATGGCGTCGAAGTGCTTCGTGAAGTCGTCGGTGGTGGAGACCTCCACATTGGTGCCGGTGGAGGACTCGGCGGCAAAGTGGGCGGCGGACTCCAAGTAACCGTAGCCGGGCTGCGGGGTCATCTTGTAGGCGCACAGGATGTGGTTGCCGCCGGCGATCAGATCCTCTTCGCGCAGGCTCAGATCGGCATAACGGACGGATTGGTCAAGCGCCATGGTAGGGATATCCTCGGTGGTAGTCGTCGCTGCATCACGCGGCATGTTGTTGGCTGCCGTTCCCGACCGGACCGCTAAGTCGGGCTGGTCGGTCGGACCGCTAGGCTGGCATTCGAACCGATTGGCTCGCATGGAGAGAGGCCGCTAATTCCACACAAAGTATACGCCTTTAGCGATCCAGGACCAGGTGACGCTATCTATGCCGTCGATCATCAATTCTTGATAGGTGGCCTGCCCTACTCTCGACGCGAGCTTGCACGCCTTGCCACGGCAATGCAGAAAGCCCGACTGCCGTGGTGAGACAAGGTGGTGAACTCTTCCAGTTCCAGGCCGGCGGCGCGGATCTGCGCCTTGAACGCGTCTGCGTAGGTCACGCGCCCGAACTCAATGCTCGTCACCCGCTTCAGCATGGGCTTGAGGATCTCCATCCAGCGGTCGGGCTGCATCTGAATGGTCTGCGTGAAATAGAGCCTTCCGTCCGGGCGCAACAGCGCGGAACAATGCCGCAGCGCCTGCTCTGGCTCGGGCAGCAGCATGAAGCTGCTGGAGAAGTACACGGCATCGTATGGCCGGCCCTGGTGATCGTAGACGGATTCGAGACGGACCTCGGCACGATCTCCCAGCAGGGAATCTCGAAGCCTTCGCCGGGCCCGCTCGACATAGTCGGCATCGATGTCGATGCCGGTCACCTGGAGCCCCTTCTGCTCCACGAGGTCCGCGTTCGCCAGCAGGGCTCCGGCGGTACCGATGCCGACGTCCAGTAGCGCGGCATCATCGGGCAGGCGCCGAAGCACCTCCATGTACCAACGGGAGGTGAGTCTGAGGATCAGCGTGTCGTAGATGTAGCTTCTATAGCTTCGGATCATGGACGTCAGTCGCTCACACCAACAATCACACTCGCGGGCTGAAATAGCGCACAAGCCGGTATTTGCTCGCTAATCCCGAGCGGCTCTAGGCGCTCGGCATCGATCAGGCCGCGCACCGTGATGCCGGCCTCGAGCGCGATGACCACCTCGGCCGGACCGTCGCTGCGGGTGATGCGCTGAACCTGTCCACAGAGTCGATTGAGGCCAGGCTCGGTGCTACTGGTGTTGGGGCTGTTGCTGGAACTGGCGTTGTGGCTGGTGCGGACGGATTCAGGCTCAATACGCACGGCCACGGCCTTGATCAGCGCCCAGACATGGCGCCCCGGCTTGAGCCCGAGACAGTCGACGCTTTCATTGGTGACGCCAGCGCGGACCCGCGCACCGCCCTGGATCGCGATCTCGACCTCGGCATCGACCGGCCGCGCGGTGACCGAGACGATCTGCCCGATGAACTGATTGCGGGCACTGGTGCGCAGTGCCAAGCGCTGCAGCATCGCCACCCCGGCCTCGGGATCGCCGAGCACCGCGTTCACGCTCTCCAAGAAACGCCGGTATTCGGCCGAGATGGTGCGATAGGCTGCGATCAGCCGACGCCCTTCGTCGGTGAGCCGTGCACCACCCCCACCCCGCCCGCCCGTCGCCGTCGCGACCACCGGCGCTGGCGCCAGGTTGTTCATCGCGTCGACCGCATCCCAGGCGGCCTTGTAGCTGATTCCGGCGGCCTTGGCGGCCTGGGTGATCGAGCCGCGCTCGCCGATCTGCTCGAGCAGCCCGATCCGCCCCTCGCCGAGGAACGCCACCTCGCCGACGCTGAGCCAGAGTTCACCGCCAACGTTGACCGATGTCGCACGCGATGGCGCTGCGTCAGATGTCAGCGGCTTATCCATAGATCATCGAGAATCGTCAGGATCACCTTCTCGGCGACCACCAGCGCGATAGGCGTTGCGAGAAGGTGCGATCGGGAACACCTTCGTAGTGCGAGACATCGTTGAAGAGCCTGAGACGCGCCCGCACCGGGCTGACGAAATCGAGGATGTTCAACGCCGCCGGACTCTGATCCAGCCGATCCCGATAGCCGCGCGCGTCGAAGCCCAGCAGACTACTGATCAGAAGCCGGTTGGTTCCTTTGTGACAGACCACGAGCACTGACCCATGCTGATGCTGCTCGACGATTCGGCGCACCACCGGCAGTGCTCGCGCGAGCACCTGCACTCCGGATTCACCATCGCGCGGCGCCATCGTGAGTGGGTCTTCCTGCCAATCCTCGTACTCGTCGCCGTACTGGGCCTCGACCTCGGCGCGGGTCTTTCCTTCCCAGTGCCCATAGTCGATCTCGCGCAGCGCCGAATCGACGCGAACCTCAGCACCATGAGGTTTGGCCAGGATCCGCGCCGTCTCCACCGTGCGCCCCATCGGGCTCGCATAGATGGCATCAAGCGGCTCTGCAGCGAGGCGGCTGGCAAGACTCTCGACCTGCTTGCACCCCGTCTCGGAGAGCGACACGTCGGTTGCGCCCGAGAAGCGATCCTCGGCAGTCAGCTCGGTCGCACCGTGGCGAACGAGAAAAAGTCGCGTCGGCATGGTCGTTACTCGGTTGGTTCTTTGACATCCGCTAAATGCGGTCGCGGTCTCGGATCGCAAAGCCCAACACAGACTGTGCACACCATGCCCGGAACACAGTGCGTTTAGACCATGAAGCGAGGCCCGAGCGGACCTCGGCGTCGCTCAGGACGCACGCGGACCGGAGCAAAGTGGAAGTGATCCTGAGCCGTCATCGGATCCAAGTACAGATCCATCGGCACATAATCCCAGCCGCGCCGGCGCTCGAGCCGGCGCAACGGCATACTGTGCGCGTGGCGGCATGGCGGCCGCATCCAGCCCTCGGCTCTGGTTGGTTCTCGAATCGGGCTTCTGGCCGGCTGCCAGACTAACGCCCAGTATTTCGGTTGTACTGTCGCGGTCATGATGCTCCCTCCTCACGGTCATCGGCTCGGTGCTCGGTCATCGAGCACCGCTTACCGAATCAGTATAGTCGGTTCAACAGTCGGTATGGTGGCTTACGCATGAGACTCGGGCCTTGCCGGCGATTCGACCTGGCCAGACGCGATAGGTAGAATGAAGCGCCGTGCACAGCAGGAAGCAAACCATGAAAAAGCCTTTGTTTACGAAGCTTTTATTCTCTGTTGGGTTGGCATTCTCATGCCTAGCGCTGGCCCAGCCGGACGCTGCCACACAGAAAACGAACCGGCCCGATACCGAGATTCTACTGCGCGGAGCTGGGTCGAGCCCGACCGCCGCTTGCCGGCGCTGGCCATCGAGCGTGGCCTGGCTGTCGAGGCCATCCAGGACAGTCCTTTCCGCTTCCTGACCACGCACCGCGATTCGTTCGCCGTCATCGCGCTTGATCGCACGTTCGAGGGCTCCGGCGCCGCAGACCCACTCTCGCTTGCTGTTGCTGGGCTCAGACACGAACCGCCTCGCGCTCGACGTAAGTCGCCAACTCTCGGCGCAATGCCTTGCGAGTGGCCAAATCAACCGGGCGCCCGAGAAGGTCTTCGAGATAGAACTGCACGCCGAAGTAACGCTGCGAGGTCGACGGACCATCGAAGGACACGAGGATATCGATGTCGCTATCTGCTCGCTCATCGCCCCGAACGGTTGACCCGAAAAGCGCCAATTCGGCGACACCGAACCGTCGAGCCAGATCTGCGCACTATGGTTTTAGGCAGCCAGGATGTAGCCAAGATCGATCTCGATTTCGTCGAACGGTGGGATTCGCGCTCGCTGCTGATGGTCCATCGTGGCGATGACACGATAGCGGCCAGCCTCAAGTTGATGGGCAACAAGCTTGCGCTCCTCCGGCCAGATCAGCCAGTAGTAAGGCACCTGGTGGCGTTGCAAGAGCAGCGGAATCTGTTGTGTGTCCTTGCGCTCATGACCAGGTGAGACGATCTCGCAGACCCAATCCGGCGGCAGGTCAATCAAGCCACGGGGCAAGCTCGACAACCGTGATTTACGCCATCCGGCCAGATCGTGCGCCGGGCACTCGTGCGGCTCGTAAGCAACGCTGGCCTCGGTGAGAATCCACCAGCCATCGGGTCCGGAGCGGCGATTGAATGGCCCGAGTTCCTCACGCGCATTGCCTTGAGCCTGCGCGTGATAAGGCCGTGTCATCGGGCGCCGAACGATCTCTCCGTCGATCAGCTCAACCTGCTCGTCGGCACTGTGCAGCAGATCATCGACGGTTGCGAGCTTGAGAGCTTCCACGATTACACCTTGAGTCGATTGGTGCGCACTAGCACACCAAGTCCGCCAACACCTCACCGCATCCCAGCGCCCTACCCCAGCCCGGCCTTTAGGAGACCCAATTTGGCAGCGCAAATCGGGCGGCCTTGCGGTTTCAGCACCCGACGGATCTCGGCCAGGCCGCGTCCGGGATCGGACAGGCTGCAGAACACCAGGCTCGACACGACGGTATCGAAGAGCGCGTCGGGAAACGGCAGATACTCGGCCGAGGCGCACAACAGCTCGGCCTCGGGCGCGCGTCTCCGGGCGCGAGGCAGCGCATCCGCGTTGGGATCGAGTCCGTACAGTTCGACGCCATCGGGATAGAGCGGCAGCATCTGCCCAGTGCCGCAGCCCACCTCCAGCACCCGGCCGCGCGCCAGTCGGGCCAGCGATCGCCGCCAGCGCTGCACGCCCGGCATCAGCGTCATCGACAGGTCGTATAGCCAGGGAATTTGCTCGATTCTGCGCATTTGATCGATCCTATTGGCTGACCGATGCAGGATACCACTCGGCCCCGCCGGCAAAGATTGATTCTCTGCGGGATCAGCTCCTCAGTCGCGCGTTCCCGGTGCCATGAACTCAGGCCCGACGGGGTCGGTGACATGCTCCGCAATGATCGCGTCGATGTGCTCGCGCGCGCTGTCGTCGAGCTTCCAGCCGTCGATACTAGCGGCTGCGTCGAGCTGCGCCGGGTGGCGGGCGCCCCAGAGCGCGACGCTATGCCCGGGCTGGTCGAGCAGCCAACGCAGCGCCAAGGCCATGACGTCCTTGCCGGCGTACTCTCGGGCAAAGGAATCAAGCGCTGAGACAGCGGCGAGATACTGACCGAACCGGGGTTGTTGAAACTTCGGGTCCGACTGTCGCAGGTCATCGCCCTCGAACGCCCGATCCGGGGTCATCCGCCCACTGAGCAGCCCACGGCAGAGCGCGCCATAGGTCACGGTGCCGATCCCGTGCTCGGCGCAATAGGGCAGCACTTCATCGCCCAACTCACGCTCGAACAGGTTGTAGGGCGGCTGGTTGGCATGCAAGGGCGCGACGGCGCGGAAGGCCTCCATCTGCGTGCTGTCATAGTTCGACACGCCAATCGCTCGAATCTTGCCGGCCTGCAGCAGATCATACATCGCCCGTGCGGTTTCATCGATCGGCGTCTTTGGGTCCGGCCAATGCACCTGGCAGAGGTCGATGCGGTCCGTTTGCAGCCGGCGCAGCGAGTCATCGACCTCGCGCAGGATGCGATCGCGCGTCGCCTCGCGCCAGACCTGCTGATGATCAGCAGACCAGTTCAACCCGCATTTGGTCGCCAGGACGACCTTGTCGCGCAGCCCGTGGCGTTGCAGGGCGTCGCCGACGATCTCTTCGGAATGGCCCATGCCGTAGACCGCCGCCGTGTCGATGAAGCTGATGCCGAGTTCGACTGCATGCCGGATGGTGTCGACCGACTGTTCAAGATCGGTGCCGCCCCACATCCAGCCGCCGATGGCCCAGGTGCCGAGCCCAATGCGCGAAACCTCGATCCCGCTATCGCCGAGCGTGGTGTATTCCATCAGAACTGCCCTCTAGGGTTGGTGGAGACGGGGAGCCGCTTGCAGGCTGAGCGAAGGGCACCCTACGCAGAGGCGCTGGCAGCGGTCAAGGTCGCCGCCGTGCCATCTGTCAATCGCCCAGCACTGGAACGATGTCTGGTGCATTAGCACCTGCCATGGTTGAAATGAGCACCGTTTGCGAAGCCTGTGGCACCGGCTCGCAATGGGGTTGCATGGATGGCCGTCCAAAATTACCCGATCCCGCGATGCCCAGCCGGCCGAGACCCTCCGTAGTCACCCGCCCTTTGCCGTGCATGGCATAGACGTTGCTGCCCTCTTCGAGAGCCGGCGGTGCTCAATGCACTCCGGTCTTTCATCTCTTTCAACAAGCGGAGGCAGCAGTGGCAGAGGCAGCGCGGCCGCCGACACGATCTCGCTCTCAGGCACCCTCAGCGATCACTTAACCTTTGTCGAGGGTGATAGCCAGACCAAGGTTACCGGCAGCGGCAACTCCTTTGAACTGGAGCCCTTGGAGCGGCTGGAACCTGGCCAGAGTGCCGGCTGGACGATCACCGTCAAGGGCGAGTCCAAAGGCTACGGCCGACTCGACGTGAAGATGGACAGCTCGGCCACGAAGCGCGCGATCACCGCGCAAGAACCTGAGCAGAGACAGAACACCGGGGGCTAGGAGATCCCGACCGCGTCGGCGGTGGAATTCAAGGAGTAATGAGCGCCGCGCCTTCGGCAATAGGAATGCCGAAGGCGGCCTGTCTGGCTCAGCTAGCCAGCGCTCAGTCTAAGCTTTAGCATCGGCACCAACCAACAGAATGAGCGGACAGCCTCGGGAGACAAGCCGGTGATGGCGATGCAAGGCCCGGGCGGGGCCAGCCCACCAATTCTGACAGGGGCTCACTGCCTGCTGTGTTTCGCGCGGCGGGTGCTGCGGCATTTCAGCGACAATCGCGGGCTGTTGCTGGCCGGTGGTGTCGGCTACAACATCCTGCTGTCGATCATCCCGCTCTTTGCGGTCCTAGCGGTGACGCTGTCGCGGGTCGTCAGCGAGGAACGCCTGCTCGAGGTCATCGAGCTACAGGCGCGCCTATTAACGCCGGGCCGCTCGGAGCTGCTGATCGAGACCCTGCGCTCGCTGCTCGAACAACGGCAGCTGATCGGCTGGGTCGGCTTCGGCGTGATGCTGTTCTTCAGCTCGCTGGCGTTTCGCATGCTCGATGACGCGGTCGCGATCATCTTCCAGCGCCATCGCCGCACGGCCGCGCGCCGCCTCTGGGTCGCGGCGCTCTTGCCCTATGTCTATGTCGCCGTGCTCGGCGTCGCGCTGCTTGGCCTGACCGGCTTGGTCGCGCTCTTCAATACCATGGGCCGGCTCGATCTGAGCCTGCTCGGGGTGCATCTGCCCCTCTCCACCGCCGCCGTCTTTGGACTCTGGGCGTCCAGCTTCTTTGGCGTTGCCTTGTTGTTTGCATCGATCTACAAGATTCTCCCCGTGGTACCGGTCCACATCGGCCGGGCGCTGGTCGGCGGCTTGGTCGCCGCCGCACTCTGGGAGTTGATCCGGCTCGCGCTGGTCTGGTGGTTCGCCAAGGTCTCGATGGTCAACCTGGTCTATGGCTCGCTCGGCACCGTGGTCGTCTTGCTGCTCTACCTGGAGGCCGCCGCAGCGATCCTGCTGCTGGGCGCGCAGGTGATCGCCGAGCTGGAGCGTAGCGCCGAGGCTGGACTGCCTTGGCATCAAGAGCCAGACCTCCCCGCCTCGACATCAGAAAACGCCTGCACCGGGGCGCTGCCCGCAGCGGTGCCGAGCGCCCCTGAACCGGCCGCCGCCCAGCCTCCATCCGAGCCTCTTTAGAGAGGTCAATCGGGCTCCAGCGCCTAAAGTGACGGCCGGTGAGACTGGTGTGATGGCCGGCAAGCCTGGTCAGGCATGGCTCTCTGCGATTAGCATCGCCGGCTGTACTGCCACCCACAGCTTGAGGAGTTTGCCGTGATCGACCTGCGCGTGCTCGTTTGTCTTCCACTTCTAGTCGCCGCGCTCAACCCCGTCGCCGCCGAGCCGGCGACGGGCACGCTTTCCGCCTTCAAGGCGCGCGGCAATGAGCCCGGCTGGACGCTCGAACTCAGCCGTGAGCGGCTCCGGCTCTCGCTCGACTATGGCGCGCGTACACTCGAGGCCACGCTGCCAGCGCCGGTCAGCACCGACGACACGCGCGTCTATCAACTGCCCGAGCAGGATCTCAGCATCCGCATCAGCGATCACCTGTGCAGCGACAGCATGACCGGCATGCTCTATCCGAGCACCGTCGTGCTCGCGTTCGAGGATCGGCGCCTGAGTGGCTGCGGCGGTGAGCCAAGCACTCTGCTCGAAGGAGACGAATGGACGGTCCGCTCACTCGCCGGCGAGCCGGTGCCGGATGCCGTCTCGGTCACCATCGGCTTTCTCGATGACGAGCGCGTCGCGGGCAGCAGTGGCTGCAACCGCTTCATGGGCGGCTATGCGCTGACCGGCGAAGGGCTCTCGTTCGGCCAGATCGCCGGCACCATGATGGCCTGCCCCGAGTCACAGATGGAGACCGAACAGCGCTTCCTCACGCTACTGCAGGCCGTCAACCGCTTCGAGATCACGCCCGACGGCGGGCTGCTGTTGATCACGGCTGACGAGAAGCGCATCAGCGCCGAGCGCTGAAGCCGCTAGACTGGCGTTGATGGTGCCCGCCGTTGCCCGCACTTGGTCCATGAAACTTGACTGCGGAACTCGGGAACTAAGCCTTACCATGAACAGCCCCAGCGACCTTCATGCCGATCTCCATGCCGTCGACCCTCGCGCCGCCGAGAATGCCGCTGCGGCGCTATTCACCTTCGACAACAGCTACGCCCGTCTGCCCAAGCATTTCTATGCGCGCGTGCTGCCAACGCCCGTCGCCGAGCCCGGACTACTACGCCTGAACGAACCGCTGGCCGAGCAGCTCGGGCTCGCTCCCGCCGCCCTCTCCACCCCCGCCGGAGCGGCGATCCTCGCCGGCAATCTGATCCCCAACGGCGCCGAGCCGATCGCGATGGCCTACGCCGGCCATCAGTTCGCGCAGTTCGTGCCCAGCCTCGGCGATGGTCGCGCGATCCTGCTCGGTGAGTTGATCGACCGCGACGGGGTGCGACGCGACATCCATCTCAAGGGCGCCGGGCGCACGCCCTTCTCGCGCGCGGGCGATGGGCGCGCCGCGCTCGGCCCGGTGCTGCGCGAATATGTGCTGGGCGAAGCGATGGCCGCCCTCGGCATCCCGACCACGCGCGCGCTGGCGATGGTTGCGACCGGCGAGGAGGTCTGATGGCGATCTCGCGCCGCTCGATCGGCTGCTCGAGGTGGTCTCGCGTCCGTTCGAGGAGCAGCCGGAACGCGCTGAGTATCGCCAGCCGCCCCGCCCCGATGAGGTCGTTGAGCGCACCTTCTGCGGCACCTGAGAGGCTGTCAGCCATGCAAGCGCACAACGGAGGCGCCGAGATGCAGACTCGGCTTGCAACCGAGGATCGCCGCGAGGCCATAGCCGGTCACCGTGCTGAAGGCGGGTTCACATATTCGATCTGGCTCTGGGGATCGGTGATCAGCACTGCGGCGGGACTCTGCTCGATCACCCGCAAGAAGACGCGCAGCTCGCGCTCGACGGCCTTGCGTTCGGCGATCTCGCTCGCCAGCTTCCGATTCCACCAGAGCGCGGCGATGAGCAGGCTGCCGACCACACAGGCAATGGCCAGCATGAGCTGAAGATTCACCTCGAATGACATGGCCTAACCATTGCAGCAATCTGATGGCCGACCAACAACAGCGCTGGTCTGGTGGTTTATTCTAGCCTGACATCAAGCTTGGCGCGAAAGACCGGCCATGAGTCCAGAGCGAGCGTTGACATCGCTCCAAGCCACGGCAATGGTGACCCATTTGCCGTCCGCGCCTTGATGCGCCTGCTTGTCGACCAGCAACTGCGGCGAGTCGCCTGGCATGCCATTGGTTGCCACAGCATTGGCTGGTATGGCATTGGTTGCCGCTGCCAGCAAGGCTGCGGCTTCGGCAACCGATGCGGTACCGAGCGCGCGCGCCAGCGTCGGCGATGGTCGCGCGACCCGCACCGGTGCCAGCTCGGCGGCGCTAAAGAAGCGCAGCGCCCAGCCACGCGTGTGCGCCAGTTGCTGCAAGGCCGGTTCGTCACGCTTGCGCTCGATGCTGGCGAGTGCGATCACCGCGACTGGCCCCAAGTCGCGCAGTGCCGCATCGACGGCGGCCTCCAAGGTCGCCAGCGCCGTGCCGCGCATGCAGCCGACGCCAAGGGCGACCGCTGGGGCTCGCGCACGCGACCAAGATTCAGGTTTCTCCATCATGCCCAACATCGAAACACCCGATGTGTTGACCCTGTTAGGCCAAATAGGTGTTGGGCCGATAGTCCTGAAACAGCCTGTCATAGGTCTTGATTGGCGATCTCCCCCATCAGCCAATCGTAGACGATGCAGGTATCAAGCAGCAGGCGCACTGGGCTCCCCCAAAAAGAGTTGCTCGACACGCTGGTCGGTTTCAGGGGAGCGCCACTCGGTCACGTAAGGCACAAGCCCGCGCCAGGCGCCAGGTGGCTTGATTTGCACGGGCTGATAGGGAACGAGACGCGCCACGGGCACGCCATTGCGAGCGATCAGAACGTCTTCGCCGCGCTCTGCTGCAACGATCAAACCGGATAATTGGCTCTTCGCCTCGTGCATGTTGACTTGCATGGTTTTCGCTGCCCCTCAAATCTATTTAGCTAAAATTAGCCAGAATACTGCGTAGAGTCAATATCGATGCTCTCATCGTGAGTAGATCGTCACCACTGGCGTGCATCAGCTGCGTGAGGGCATGCGCGTGCATCCGCTCTCGGCGATGGCAGAGCGACCCGCACCAACGCCAATTCGGCGGCGCTGAAGAACCATAACGGCCAGCCATGGGAACGCGCTAGCTGCCATAATGCCGGCTCATCATGCTTGCGCTCGAGACATGCTTGCGCTCGAGACTGGCAAGCGCGATCACCGTCACCGGCCCTAAGCCGCGCAGCGCTGTGTCGACAGCGGCTTCCAAGGTCGCCAGCGCAGTGCCGCACATGCAGCCGATGCCGATGGCGACCCCCTGTGGTCGCTCACCAGGCGAGTACAGGGATGGAAACGGGATCGCGTCATGCGTCTTTTTGACCCTCAAACAGAACCTCATCATGCCTCACCTTGGCACAGCCGCTTGCCACTCCAGTCAGGTCTCCACTCGCAGCCCCGCGCCGCAGTCCAGTGCACGTCGCTCGGCTCAGCCCCATGCTGGCGCTCATGATCGCAGCCGGGATCATCAGTGCCCAGCGCTCTTCCTGAGTGCCACCTCCTCCGGTCAGGGCAAGACCACGCTGACCGCCGCCCTCGCCCGCCATCATCGCAACGCCGGTCGCCGAGTGCGGGTGTTCAAGACCGGCCCCGACTTCCTCGATCCGATGATCCTCGGGCGCGCAGCCAGCGCAGGCACTGAGGCTGAGCCGCTCGATCTGTGGATGGTTGGCGAGGACGATTGCCGGCGCGCCCTCTACCAGGCCGCAGGCGAGGCCGACCTGATCCTGGTCGAGGGCGCGATGGGACTCTTTGATGGCTCACCGTCTGGCGCGGATCTGGCCGAGACCTTCGGCCTACCGGTCGCGGCGCTGATCGACGCCCGCGGCATGGGTCAGACCTTCGGCGCTCTCGCGCTCGGGCTGATGCAGTATCGCCCAGGACTCTGCTTCGCTGGCATCGCCGCCAACCGCGTTGGCAGCGCGCGCCATGCCGAGATGATCCGCGCCGGGATACCCGCCGAGGTGCCCTATCTTGGCGCCCTGCCCAGGCTCGATGAGGCCGCCCTGCCGAGCCGTCATCTGGGGCTGGTACAGGCACAGGAGATCGCCGATCTGGAGCAACGGCTCGATCGATTAGCCGAGAACATCAGCACGACCGAGTTCGCGGCACTGCCGAAGCCAGTTCGTTTCCAAGCGCCAAAGGGAACAGCGACATCCTCAATGCCGGGTGCCAGAATGCCACTCGCCGGTCGTCGCATCGCCATCGCCCGCGATGCGGCTTTCTCATTTCTCTATGCGGCCAATCTGCGACTGCTCGCACAGCTGGGAGCTGACCTGGCCTTTTTCTCACCGCTCAACGACGTAGCACTCGATCCGGCCGACGCCATCTACTTGCCAGGTGGCTATCCGGAGCTTCATCTGGCGCAGCTTGCCGCCAACAGCGCCATCAAAGAGGCACTGCGTGCCCATGTCGACGCCGGACGGCCGCTCTATGCCGAATGTGGCGGCATGCTCTATCTGCTCGAGCATCTGAGCGACAAGCACGGCCAAAGCGCCGAGATGGCTGGTCTGCTGCCCGGTACAGGCCGTTTGCAGCCACGTCTGGCCGGGCTCGGCATGCAAGCGCTCGCGCATCCGGCCGGCGAGCTGCGCGGCCATAGTTTTCATCACTCAACCATGAGCACACCGATCGCCGCAGTGCAGTACGGCAGCCGTCAGCATGATGGCCAACCGGGCGAGCCCTTCTATCAACAGGGCCCGATCCGGGCGAGCTATCTGCATCTCTACTTTCCCTCGGCCCCGGCTGCCGCTGCCGCCCTGTTCCTACCTTGACGCCCTTAGCGGTCGGTGTCGGCCAGTGGCTTCTCAACGCTCAGCAGCGTGATCGGCCGCGCCGTGCGCCAGCCATCGAAACGCCCGAGCGGCTCGGCCTGGGCGACACTCACGCGCGTCAACTCGCCGCCGATCCGCTCTCGCCAAGCCACCAGTGCCGACTCGGTCTGCAAGGTGACGGCATTGGCCACCAGCCGCCCGCCTGGTCTCAGCGCCTGCCAGCAGTGCTCAACGACACCGTCGATGGTGAGGCCGCCGCCGATGAAGATGGCATCTGGGGTCGCGAGTCCTACCAGCGCTTCCGGCGCTCGCCCCGTCACCAACTCAAGCTCAGGCACGCCGAGCCGATCGCGGTTTCGCTCGATAAAGCCACATCGATCGGGGTGCGACTCGATCGCTATCGCCCGACAGCTGGATTCGGCGCGCAGCCACTCGATGCCAATCGAGCCACAACCGGCGCCAACATCCCAGAGTAGCTCGCCGGGCTGCGGGGCCAACCGCGCCAAGGTCAGTGCGCGCACATCACGTTTGGTCAGTTGACCATCATGCTCGAAGGCTGTATCGGGCAGCGCACTGCGACGCGACAGCGGGCGAGTGCCTGGATCGGCGTGGCAGTGCACCGCCACCAGATTGAGCACCGGATCAGGTGCGGCACGATCCCCATCAGCAGTACTCCCGAGCCAAGAAGCTGCGGTGCCGTCGCGACGCGTTTCATCCGGCCCACCCAGGCGCCCAAAAACGCTCAATTGGCTGGCGCCATAGCCGCGCGCAACCAAGAGTCGAACCAGCGCCGCCGGGGTGTCGCCATCGGCGCTCAGCACCAGCAATCGAGTCCCTTCGGCGAGGTAGAGCGCGACGCGCGCGAGCGGACGACCGTGCGCCGGCACCACCCGCACCTGCTGTAGAGGCCAGCCCAAGCGCGCCGCAGCCAGGCTCATCGAGGAGGGGGCCGGCAGGATGCGCAGTTCATCGAACGGCAGGCGCTCGGCCAGTTGCGAGCCGATGCCATAGAACATCGGATCACCGCTCGCCAGCACGCAAACCCGCTCGCCCCGGTGCGCGAGCACCTGGTCGTAAGCCTGCGTGAAGGGTCGCGGCCAGGGCCGGCGTTGCTGCCCGGCCTGGGGAGGTAGCAGTGCCAGATGACGCTCGCCACCGAAGATCAATGTCGCCGCTTCGATCGCGGCACGAGCCTCGCCACCGAGGCCGCTCTGCCCGTCGTCACCCATGCCGACGACCGTGAGCCAAGCTTGATCGATCATCGCATCACCGCCTGACCGCCGACCTAGCCCGCAGGCGATCGATGATTCAGGCGGGATAACGCTCAGGCGTAGGTATTGATTTGGGTGCCAAGGTGACCCTCGGAGGCGAGGTTAGAACCAGCGCCTGCACCTGAGCCGGCCATGGCCGATTCCATCAACGCAGCCACCTGCTGCTTTTGATTGTCGAGTGCGTCCTTAAAGATCTGCATCTGAGCCTGTTGTGCGGTCTGCACTTGGTTCATGATCATTGATGTGTTGACGGCATTGCCGACGGAAGCATCCATGACGAGCTCCTTTTTTCATGTGAATGTAGTAGTAACGCTAGCAGAAGATCACGAAACACGCAAAGCACGTAGTTCCTGGCTCGATGAGCGTCGCTTGACGCTAGGCGGGCGTTACGATGCGGTGATCTCGATCGGCGGCATCAACGTCAGCCCAACCCATGTCGCCCAACGGCTAAATGAACGCGACGGCACTGGTGGCGGAACTGCGCGCCGAGGCCATGCCGGCGTCGATTCAATCGATCTCGACCAACGCCAACAATCAGGACATCGTGCCGATGGCGACTCTGGCCGCGCGGCGCGCGGGTACCAGCCTTGAGCATCTTTATCGCATCCTGGCGATCGAGGCCATGGTGCTCGCGCAAGCAGCTGACTGGCGCGGCTGGGCCTCGCTCAGCCCGGCTTCGCGCGCCTGCTGCGCCTGGGTCCGCGAACGCGTCGCGCCGCTGGAGCAGGATCGGCCGCTGGCCGAGGCGCTCGCCGATCCCGAGGCCGTGAGCGCGTTGCTGGCCTGGCTGGCGGAGTACGCGGCGTTCGCTCGGCAAGGTTCCACGCCAGAGAGCGCGCTGTGATTATCTATGATGCGCCAATGCGGCCTTGGCTCGACCAATCAGACTGAACGGCGCCACCGCCAACATCAATGCCACCAACACTGGCGCGAACGGCTGATCGAGCAGCAACGCAAGGGTGAAGGCAAGCAGATAGCCGAGCAGCGAAACTAGGGTGGCGATGATCAGTGTCGCGCGCCAGTTCGAGCCGAGCTGGAACGCGAGCCAGGCCGGGATCAGCACCAGCACGAAGGTGCCCATGATGCCGATCGTCGCCGTGCCCACCGCCATGGCTGCGGCCACGAGCAGATCGAAGCCGACCAGCCAGTGCCAGGACGGGCGTTGGTTGGCGCGCTCATGGCAAGGAAAGAAGCGCGCGCGCAGCAAGCGCGGCGTCAGCCACGGCAGGGCGACGCCGGCGACCAGCCCTAGCCCCAGCGCCGCAATCAGGTCGGCGCGGCCGACGAAATAGAGCTGCCCATCGACCAGGGCGCGGGCAAGCTGCTCGCCCAGACCCGTATTGGCGGCCACTAGCAGCCCGAGCGACCAGCCGAGCAGGATCATCACCGCATAGATCGGGTTTCCGCTCGCCCCGGTGAGGGTCTTGGTCAGGCTCCCGGCAACCGCCGCGAGTAGCCCGCCGAGCACCGCTACGCTCCCCGCAGACAAGGCGATCAGAGCCCCGGCCCCGGCCAGATGCGCATAGCCGAGCGCGGCCAGCCATTCTTCGCGCAACAGCAGCAGACAGCCGAGCACTGCCAGAAGAACCGCGACCAAGACGCCAATGACCAAGGGCAGCAAGAACAGCTGATCGAGAAACAGTTCTGGATGCATACGCAGCTCGGCTCAGCTCAGGTCCAGTCGCCGGGTGCAGACACGCTCGAGGAAGCCGCGCTCATGGCTGACCACCAGCACGCCGCAGCGCCGGTCCTGGTGCCTATGCCTGTCCAGGAGTTCGGCGAGCAAGTGTTCGGCGGCCGGATCGAGGTTATTGGTGGGCTCGTCGAGCATGACCAGGTTGGCGTCTGCCGCCAGGGTCGCCCAGACCATGAGCAGTTGGAACTGGCCGCCGCTGAGCCGATCAAGACGCATACGCAGGAAACTCTGCAAGGGCGGGGGTGGATCGGCCGCAGCTGCGGCGCGCAGGAGATCCCGACCGGTCAGCGGCATCAAGGCCAAGCGCACGGGCTGCTGCTCCTGATAGGCGATGCGCAGATCGGGCGCGCGCGCGATCCGACCCGAGAACAGCGACGCGACGTTGGCGATGGCCTTGAGCAGGGTCGACTTACCGCTACCGTTCGCGCCCCAAAGCCCAAGGATCTCGCCGCTGGCGATGGTCAACGAAACCGGCCCGACGACTGGGTGCGTATAACCCGCCCGGACGTCTTCGAGTGTGAGCAGCGATGTGGCCGTCGCATCTGCATTCGCCGCTTCACCCGTGTCAGCACCAGGCCGCCCAGCCTCATCGACCGAACTCATCGTTCCATCCGACCTTATCGCCCAGCATCGATCGCAACGACCCACCGGCCGATATGGGTCAGATAACCTACACCGTCGGCGCCAAGCGGTGGCTCCAGCGGAAGCGGCTCATGCGGCCAGCCGAGATCCTCAGCCAGGCGCTTGGGCGCCTTGGGGGATTCATAGGGTGCGAACAGGATGATGCCGCGCTGCCCGATCAGCGCGTTGCGCAGGGCCTGCACATCACGTCCTGAGGGCGGCACGCCCGGAATCGCCTCGATGGTGCCGAGCAAAGGCACCTCGAGCCGATCTAGGAGGTAGATGGCATCCCGATGGTAGAGCACGACGCCGGGGGCGCCGGCCACCTGTTGTCGCCAACCTGGCATTCGCGCCTCGACCTGCTCGGCGAAGCGCTCGGCACCGCGCCGGTAGCTGGGCGCACTGTCCGGGTCCAGCAGCGCGAACCGTTCGGCGAGCGCGCCCGCGATGCTCGCCATGCGCACCGGGTCCATGTTGACGTGCGGATTGCCGGTCGGATGCACATCGCCTTGAGCACGATCTGCGGCCATGCCTTGGTCCAGCAGCGTGACCTGGGCGGCAGCCTCGAAATAGCCGGGTTGCCCCGGCTGAATCGCGCGGTTCGCGGCACTCTCGATCGCCAGCGGCAGCCACCCCACCTCAAGCTCGCCGCCGATGGCGACTACCAGGTCAGCACCGCGCAAGTCCCGGATTATCGTTGGCTTAGCCTGCAGAGAGTGCAAATCTCGGTCTGGGCCGACCAGCACGGTCAAGTCGGCGCGGTCACCGGCTACAGCCCGCACCAAGGCACCCATGCTAGGGCTGGTGGCCACCACATCTAGCGCCAGGATCGGCGTGCTCGCACTCAGCAGCAGTAGGGTCAAAAATAGGCGTCGAAACATCGCAGTCTCCGAGAACAATCGATTTGAGATGGGGGGCATGAGGCGCTTACAAGCGACAAGCGAGAGGGATTAGAAGGCATGCGCGCCGTGACTGCCCATGCTGACCAGGAACTGCAGGTAGAAGGCGTTGAAGCGCTCGCGCTCATCGGGACTGACCAGAATATCGTTGTAGGCATATTGGGCCCGAAGCTGCGAGAACTCGGTGAGGTTCCAGGTGAGGTCCAGGCTCCAGCGATCCGGCCGATGTCGGGTGCGACCTTGACGAATTCAGCCGTCGCGAGGCGGTTCTCGAGCTGCTTGATGCGTTGCTCGTACTCGACGCGCATGTCTTGGAGCGTCGCGCGTAACTCAGCGACATCACTGTCGCTGGCCATGGCATTGGTCGCGAACAACGCCGCCAAGAGCACGGCTAGCAGAAGGGAACGGATGCGGGGGGCGTTCATACGAGACTCCGGTGCGTCGGCTTGCCTGGGGATCAGTCGAAAACATAATGTTATGTCGTAACGCTGATCTAAGCTACCTAGCAACCTGATGTCTGTCAAACAGAGCCCTGATCCATGCACGGCGACGCCACCGCTGACCGAGCTTGGGCGTCAGGCCGGCGTACTGGTGTTGTTCTTCGTCTCCGGCGCCATTGGTTTGCTGTTGCAGACCCTGTGGATGCGCGAGCTGGCGCTGCTGTTCGGCAGCACGGCCTGGGCCAGTTCGACCGCCCTCGCCGCCTTCTTGCTCGGACTCGCGGCAGGCAGCGGTCTTGGGTCGCTTCTGTCAGCGCTTGCGCCAACCCTTGCGCCTCCGCAAAGAAGGTCAAACGACGGCGGAAAGTCTACAATCGTACCGTCGCGAACCGACCAACCTCCAGATGCTGGCTGTTAGCCGATTCGCGCGCGCCATTCATGCAAAACCGACTTTTCATCGTCAGGCCACAGGGGGAAAGATGATCACTGCCCGCACCACCATCCGCCCGTTGATCTCCACCGTGATCGCAACCGCCACCATCGCCATCGCGAGTATGGCCTTCCAGGCCAACAGCGTTGCCTCATCGGATGCCGAGGAGCTATCCACCGAGGAACGCGCCCGCTTAGAGCGGCAGCTCGCCATCGCCCGCGAGGAGCGCGATGCCGTGGTGCTCGAGACCGAGGCCCGGATCGACGAACTTACCGAGACGCTCGAGAGCGAACGCGCAGCGATCGCGACGCTGCGCGATGAGCTGGAGACCGCCAAGTCGGCCCAGGCTGATGCCGAGGCTCAGATCGCCGAACTCACCGAAACCCTCGAGGCCGAGCGCGCGGAGATGGCTGCGCTGCGCGACGAACTAGAAGCCGCCAAAACGGCCCTTGTTGAAGCCGAGACCGGTGGGGAAGACCGCGAGCGACTGCAACAACAACTCGCCATCGCCCGCGAGGAGCGCGATGCGCTAGTGCTCGAGACCGAAGCCCTTGAGGCCGAGCACACGAAGATGGCAACGCTGCGCGATGAGCTGGAGGCCGCCGAGTCCGCTCAGGCTGATGCCGAGGCCCAGATCGCCGAACTCACCGCAACCCTCGAGACCGAGCGCGCGGAGATGACCACACTGCGCGATAAGCTGGAAGCCACCGAGTCGGCCCTTGCCAAAGCCGAGGCCGACCCCGAACCCGAAGCTGAACTCGACTCCGAGGCCAACCGCTCAGTCAGCAACGAAGGTCTTTCACAAGAAGACGCCGCCGAGATTGGTGGACAGCTCACCGAAAAAGGCATCCTCGTCGATCTCGACAGTGATGAACTCAGTTTCGCCAGTGAAAGCGCGATCTTGCCGACGACGAACCTACCGACGCTCGATCGCATCGCAGCGTGGCTCGAGGACCGCCCGGAGCTCAGCGCCCGCATCGAAGGCCATACCGACAGCCTCGGTAGCCCCGAGATCAATCAGCCGCTCTCCCTGCAACGCGCCGAGGCGGTGCGTCAGGCCCTGATCGAACGCGGGCTGGCCGCCGAACGGGTGGTGGCGCACGGCGCCGGCTCCACCCAACCAATCGCCGATAACGCAACGGCGGCGGGCCGGCGCCAAAATCGCCGCGTCGAGATCTACCTGATGTAACAAGAAGCGGTCGGCGATGCGCTAACCGCCGAAGGGCACACTCAGGCTGAGCCGAACATCGCGCCCCGGACTCAGCGCATAGCCCTTTGCAGCTCGCCAACCTAGCCCCAGCGACGGGCAACGGTTAAGCTTGATCGTTTGGCCTTGCGACAGGTGCCGCTTCGCCCTGCTCGCCGTGCCACAGCGAACACTCAATGATGTACGACTATCAACGCGACGCTCACGCCATCTACCGCGAATCCTTCGCCATTATCCGCCGCGAGGCCGATCTCAGCCGCATTCCGCCCGACTTGGAGGCGCTCGCAGTGCGCGTCGCCCATGCCTGCGGCATGCCGGATGTGATCGATGAACTGTGCTTCTCGCCGGGCGCCGGCGCCGCCGGGCGCCAGGCGCTCGCGGCCGGCGCGCCGATTTTCTGCGACGGGCGCATGGCGGCCGAAGGCATCACCCGCGCGCGACTGCCAGCCGAGAACGAGGTGATCTGCACGCTCTCCGACCCGCAAGTGCCGGCACTGGCCAAGCAGATCGGCAATACCCGCACCGCCGCCGCGCTCGAGTTGTGGCGCCTGCGGCTCGGCGGCGCGCTGGTCGTCATCGGCAATGCGCCAACGGCGCTGTTTCGGCTGCTGGAATTGCTCGACGCTGGCGCCGCTCGGCCAGCACTGATCCTCGGCTTCCCGGTCGGCTTCGTCGGCGCCGCCGAGTCCAAGCAGGCACTTGCCGCCGACAGTCGCGGCGTGCCCTTCGTTACCCTGCAAGGCCGCCGTGGCGGCAGCGCCATGGCCGCTGCGGCTGTCAACGCGCTGGGGCAGGATCACTGATGGCGGCGATCGAACCGGTCAAGCCAGGCCGCCTGTTCGGGCTCGGGGTCGGCCCGGGCGACCCGGAGCTGATCACCGTCAAGGCGCTGCGGCGACTGCGTGAGTCGCAGGTGATCGCCTATTATGCCGGCCCGCACAAGCACGGCAATGCACTCACCAGCGTCGAGTCCTGGCTGCGCGACGATCAGCAACGCCTGGCGCTGATCTATCCGGTCACCGGCCGCCCGCCGCCGCCGCCGTTCGACTACGAGGCCACCATGCGCGCCTTCTACGACGCCTGCGCCGAGCGCGTCGCCGAGCAGCTCGGCGCCGGGCGCGATGTCGCCGCGCTGTGCGAGGGCGATCCGCTGTTCTACGGCTCCTTCATGTACCTGCATGATCGCCTCGCCGAGCGTTTCGAGACCGAGGTGGTGCCGGGCGTCTGCTCGGTGCTGGCCAGCGCCTCGGTGCTGCAAACGCCGCTGGTCTATCGCGATCAGACCTTCCTGGTGCTCGCCGGCACCCTGCCAGAGGCGGAGCTGGAACGCTTGCTGGCCGAGACCCAGGCGGCGGCGATCATGAAGCTCGGCAGCCATTTCGAGAAGGTGCGGCGGGTGCTCCTGCGGCTCGGGCTCGGTGAGCGGGCGCGCTACGTCGAGCGCGCGACCATGGCCAATGAGCAGATCCGCCCACTGGCCGAGGTCGACCCGACGCGGGTGCCCTATTTCTCGATGATTCTGGTGCCGGGCGAGCGTTGGCGGGGCGGATGAGCAGGCATCGCCTGCCGCGCGCCAAGCGCGACATCTCGTCCATCCCAGACCGTGCTAGCCCAGCCCAACGCCGATTGGAAAGCCACAGAGGAGCCCTACTAACAGGATGCAACCTGACCAGCACAGCAGTGCAACCCCTAAAACACGCGGCTGGTTGCGCGTGATCGGGCTTGGCCCCGGTGATCCAGCCCTGCTCGCCCCGGCCGCGCGCGCGGTGCTGAGCGAGGCCGAGGAGATCATTGGCTACCGCACCTATATCCAGCTCGCGGGGCCGTTCCGGCCCGATCAGCACGTTCACGACTCCGACAACCGCGTTGAACTTGAGCGCGCCCGCCACGCCTTCCAGCTCGCCGCCGACGGGCGCCGGGTCGTCGTGGTCTCCTCCGGCGATCCCGGCGTCTTCGCCATGGCTACGGCGGTGATGGAGGCGTTGGAGCAGGCCAAGAACCCGGCTTGGCGACAGGTCGATTTGGACATCATCCCTGGTATTTCGGCCGCGCAAGCCGCTGCGGCCCGCGTTGGCGCGCCGCTCGGGCACGACTTCTGCACCCTGTCGCTGTCGGACAACCTCAAGCCTTGGTCGGTGATCGCGCGCCGCTTGCAGTTGGTCGCCGAGGCCGATCTGGTGATCGCGCTCTACAACCCGAGTTCGCGCGCGCGGCCGCATCAGCTCAGCGAGGCGCTGGCGCTGTTGCGTGAGCATCGCGCGCCCGAGACCGTTGTGATCCTGGGCCGATCGATCGGCCGCGCCGACGAGCAGGTGCATGTCACGACCCTCGCTGAGGTCGATCCCGCGCAGGTCGATATGCGCACGGTGGTGATCATCGGCTCGTCGCAGACCCGCATCATCGAAGCCGCAGAGGGCCATGGCCGGCACTGGGTCTATACCCCGCGCTGGTATCCCGAAGATGGATAGCGGCAGACGATTGTCTGACAGATTGAAGCTGGATTCTTCAATTTGTCAGCTTCGCACAGGATTTTTCTTCACCATCTGTAAATCCAACTTACAATTCATGCACTCTGGTCTAAATTGAGTGCATGATTCCTCGCACGCTCGACCCTCATCTGCGCCAACTTGCGTTTCGCGGAACGATTTACAGACAGGCCGGCAAGCGATGACCAGAGGGCATTCCTGGTGTACGGTGGCGGCAGTACCCAGCAGCGCTCGGATGAAGTCCAATCCTCAACATCGCTACTCCGCCTCCAGCCGCCGCGCCAGCCAGTCCAGAGCGCCATCGACATCGGCTCGGCTCTGCAGCGCCGGGCGTTGCGGACGCTGCCTGATCACCACTGGAATCCCCCGCTCGCGCGCGGCAACTAGCTTGGCTGCCGTTGCCTCTCCACCGCTGTTCTTGCAAACGATGGCGTCGATAAGGTGCGTGTCGAGCAGTGCCCGCTCGCTGGCCAGGTCGAATGGGCCGCGCGCGAGCAGCAGCTCGGCCTGAGCGAAGGCCGGCAGCGGCTGTGGTGGGCTCACGCAGCGGATCAGGAAGCGGATCGCCGTCAGGCCAATGAAGGGCTGCAGATCCTGCCGCCCGACCGCGAGCAGCACACGGTGCGCCCCAAGCCGCTGCAGCATCGCGCACGCGGCCTCCCAATCACCGACCGCGTGCCAGCCATCGCCGGGCTCAGGCTGCCAGGGTGGGCGCTCCAGGCGCAGCAACGGCACGCCGAGCGCTTGGCAGGCCTCGGCCGCATGCCAGCCCATGGTCGAGGCGAATGGATGCGTGGCGTCGATCACGGCCGCGATCCGTTGCTCACGTAGATAGTCCATCAGACCGGCGACCCCGCCGAAACCGCCGATGCGGGTTTCTCCGGCCGCCAGCCGTGGGCTGCTGGTGCGACCGGCGAGCGAGCTGATCACGCGCCAGCGCGGAGTGGTTGACTCGCTCAAGGTTTCGGCCAGCGCATAGCCCTCGCTCGTGCCGCCAAGGATAAGAAGGGTCTGTAACTTAGCCATCAGCGTCCCGCCTGTGCTTGCGCTTGAGCCTGCGCTTGGGCTTGAGCCGGCGCATGAGCATGGGTTTGGCCTTCAGCTTGCTCTTTGGCCTGAGCCTGAGCCTGAGCCTGAGCTTGCATGTGTCGCTGGCGCTCCAGCGCATCGCGCCAGAGTGCGGCCAGCCGATACGGACCATGCACCAGTTTGCTATAGGGCAGCAGCAGGAATAGCGCCAGCACCAGCCCGAGGTGCAGAATCAGCAGCAGCGCCATGGCTGCGGTCTCGCGCCAGAGCAATAGCAGCAGCCCGCTCAGGGCAACGGCACCGAGCAGCCATAACAGCGCCTGATTGGCGCTTTGACTGTCGGGTGCAGTCGGCTCCGGATCAGCGCGCGCACCGAGCCATCCAAGGCCGATCACACCAACCAACATCAGGAGCCCGCCCACACTACCGAGCAGCACCGGCGCACTCCAGAAGGGATACGGCGCCAGGCGACCAAGCAGATGATGATAGAGCGTCGCGGCAACGGTGGCGGCGAAGCTGAGCAGGAAGCCATAAAAGAGTGCATGGTGCCAGCGACGACGCCAGTGTGAGGGATGCGCGTCGAGATCAGCACAGCCGGGACCGCTACCCTGTAGATGGCGCAGCGCCAGTGCCTCGCGCAGCGCGGTAGCCAGCGCTGGAAACACCAATCGTGGTGGCTGCAGCGCATCGGACTCGTCGGCAGGGTGAACTCCAGCGCGGTCCTGAGTGCTTCCTGAAACCCTTCCCTCAGAATGACTCCAGTGATTCCGAGCCTGGGTTTGATCCCGAACGGAGCCAGCAGCCTCGGCGGAACCAGCGCTCGCCCGCCAGAAGCGGCGCAGCCCGACGCCGAGCGCCAGCAGCGACCAGCCCAGCGAGAGGCCGGCGAGCAGCACCATCCAGCCCCAGGGCAACACCTGATAGAAGGCGCCCGGACCTTGGTGAACCGCCCACAGTCGCGTCACCGGCACCTCGATCAGCACCAGCGCCAGCAACGGCAGGGTCGTGATCAGCGAGGCCAACAGCGCTGTACGGTGCGGATGAGCGAACAATCGCGCGAGGGGCTGTGGCCAGGCATGGCGAGCGAAGCTATCGGCGCGGGTGCGCGCCAGCGCGCGCGGCAGATTGAGCGCGAATGGATGCGGCGAGGCGTACTGGCAGGCATAGAGGCAGCTACGGCAGTGATGGCAGAGGTTGGCGAGCTGGTCTAGGTCGCCGGCCGCGAGCAGCGGGCGGCGTTTTGCGGCATCGAACACCGGGCAGAGGCCATTGCAATAACCGCAGACGTTGCAGATGTGCAGCGTGCGCCGGGCCTCGGCCTCGCCAGTCTGCTGCGGCTGCTCGACGGCAGACCGCTGAGCGGACCAAGACGCTGCGGCTTGCCACTGTTCAACCGCAGGCCACCGGTTGGACCAGGGCGCTGGGTCGACCTCGGCGTTGGACATGAGCCGCGCGACCACTGGCCTTTGGGCACCGTCAACAGGCGCGTGACCATCGCGATCAGCCAAGGACATCGCGCGCCGCCTCCTCCCCAGCCGCACGCCCGGTCGCTAGCCCGATCATCAACGCCAAACCCGAGAGATAACCGCGACTGAGCAGATTCGGCGCCATCAGCATCCCAGCCGCGAACAGAGTACCGATTGATCCGCCCTCGCGGAGACGGACGCGCAGTGTCGCGTCGACCGCGACGCCGTGATAGGTAAAGGTGATCCCGGGGCGCATCGGATAGGCAAAAAAGGGTGGCTCGAGCGGACGTACCGCCGCATTGTACGCGTTTAGAGTCTGCTCGAGCGCCGCCGCAGGGATACTGAGCTGTCGTGCCAGATCGGCAATGCAAGGGGCGCTGATCGGCGGATAAAAAGACGGCGCTTCAACCTCCAGCCCGCGTCGGTCGAGGATCAGATAACCGATCTGCCCCGGGAAGCCGGCGAGCCGCTGTCCCCAAGCCGAGTAGCGCGTCGAAGCCGTATCCGCGCCTTCGTCGTAGCGCCGCTGGCCATCGCGATCGACGACTATACCGGCGTGCATTGAGCGCACCCGGGTGACGATGCCGCCATCATCGGCCGGTGAGCGGGCGTCGACCGCGACCAGATAGGCGGCGGCTGGATCGCCCGCCGCCGCGATACCCTGGCTCAGCAGGCTGCGGAGCACGGTGCTGGTGGCATGTGGGGTACCGCGGTTGATGAAGCCAGCAGCGCTTGCGCCCCAGCTCGTTCGCAGCCACTCCCGATCGGCCTGGGCACCGCCCGAGCAAAGGATGATAGCGCCCGGATTGACCCTGTGCAGACAGCCCTGAAGCGAATAATCAACCGATGGTACAGACCGTCCATCGAAGCGAAGCACCTCGACACTGGCCCCATAGCGAATCACGACACCCCACCGGGCAGCGGCTGCGTAGAGGGCATTGAGCATGGTCTTGCCACCGCCGAGCAGGAAGGCGGTCTTGCGCGAGCGTGGCAACCCACCGCCGGCGACCGGCTGCAAAGGGACGCCGAGATCGGCGAGCCACTCGGGAAGATCGGCGGAACGCTCGATCAGCATGCGCAACAAGGCAGGATCCTGATCACTGCCGGCCACCCTAGCTAGGTCGCTTCGAAACTCGGCCTCGGGATAAGGACCGGCCGAGAACGGTGACGGCCCTTCGTGCACATAGCGGAAGTTGCGCGAATGTCGGCTGTTGCCACCGCGCTCGCCAGCGGGCGCGCGCTCGAGCAGCAGCACCGAAGCACCCACGCGGCGCGCCATGATCGCGGCGCAGAGTGCCGCCGTGCCGCCACCGACGACCAGCACATCGGGCATTGGGGTTGACGAGTGCATGGATGAGAAGCACATGGGACAGGTTGAGGGCTCAGTCATGCGCCTGGTCGAGGCGCCCGCCGGCCTGTTCTGGTGCCCAGGCCTCCATCTGCTCTGTTTTGGTCCACTGCTGATGATTCACGCCTTTTTGTCCCCAACCTGCCCCGTCACGCTTGCTGTTGCCCGTTCCGCGCCGCGCCAAGCGCCTCCGCCTGTCTGGCGCGCGGACTCAGCCCTGCGCTCACCGAGCCCAGCCACGCCCACCGGAGACGACCAGCATGGGTAAGGTCTGGTTCGTCGGTGCCGGCCCGGGCGCACCGGATTTGATCACGGTGCGCGGCACCCGGCTGCTGGCCGAGGCTGGCGCCATTCTTTATGCCGGTTCATTGGTGGCCGAGACCGCGCTGCAATGGGCCGCCGCCGGGTGCGAGATCGCCGATTCCAAGTCGATGGACCTGGCGCAGGTCACCGACTGGCTGCTCGAGCGCGCGGGCCGGCATCACACCGTGGTGCGGCTGCAGACCGGTGATCCAACCCTCTATGGCGCGCTGGCCGAGCTTGCGCGGCCGCTGGATCGCGCCCAGATCCCGATCGGCATCGTCCCTGGCGTGTCCTCGGCGATGGCCTCGGCGGCAGCCGCCGGCGAGTGCCTGACCCTGCCGGAGGTCACCCAGAGCGTCATCTTCACGCGCCTGGCCGGGCGTACCAAGATGCCGGAGCGCGAAGCCCTGGCATCATTAGCCGCGCATCAGTGTAGCCTCTGCATCTTCCTCGCCATCGATCGCATCGCGCAGGTCGCCGAGACGCTGATCGGCGCTGGCTGGGCCGCCACAGCGCCGATCGTCGTGGTGTACAAGGCGACCTGGCCGGGCGAGGAACAGGTGTTGCGCGGCACCCTCGCCGACATCGCCGCGCACTGCCAAGCCGCCGGCATCGAGCGCCAAGCGATGATCCTTGCCAGTCCGGCGCTCGGCGCGCGGGCGCTGACCGAGGCCAAGACCTCGAAGCTCTATGATGCCGACTTTCCGCGCCGGTTTCGTCCCGCGCGCCCGAGCGGCACTTGAGAGGGCCACGGCCAATGGCGCTGGAGCGCTCAGTCGTCTCGCAGGCGGCGCCGCAGCAAGTAGGTATCCATGATCCAGCCCTTGCGCTCGCGGGCGCGGCGCCGGGTCTGCAGTAACGCCTCGAGCACCTCGTCCAGCGCGCCGGCGAGGCTCAGTTCGTCGTCGGTGCCGAGATACGCGCCCCAGTAGATGTCCATCTGTTGACCGGTGAAATGGCGAAAGGCCTCCTCGCCATCGAGCATCACGAAGGCGTTGTCGACGCTGCTCGGGTCGCACTGCGCGAGCCGCCGACCGGTGGTGATGCTGATCGCCTCGCCGACTCGATTGAGCGGGATGCCGTGATGGGCGGTGAGCGCCTGCACGGCGGTGATGCCGGGGATCACCTCCAAGGCGTAGCGCTCAGGTGCTGCGGCGACGATTGCGCTGATGAGGCTCACGGTCTGATCGTAGAGTGCCGGATCACCCCAGATCAGAAAGGCGCCGCGCTCGCCGGCGGCCAGTTCGCGCTCGAACAGCTCGACGAAGAGCGCGCGCTTGATCGCATGCCAGGCCTCGACACCCTGCTGGTAGCCCTCGGCGGCGCTGCGCGGCGGACTGCTGGCGGTGACCACCCGATAGCGACCTGGCTCAAGATAACGCTCCATGATCACGCGGCGAATCTGGAGCAGCTCGTCCTTGCCGCAGCCGTCTTTTTCCAGCATGAAAAAGACATCGACGCGGCGCATGGCCTCGATGGCTTGGACGGTCAGATACTCGGGACCGCCGGGGCCGATTCCGATGAGCGATAAGGTGTTCAAGGCAGATCCTCGGGCCGTTGAGTGTTTTTAATGCGAGTCGCTCTCATTTGTATTGCAAAAGCCTCCGAAGCCAGCTAGCATCACGATTGAAGCGCACGTCAACATGGCTGTCGGCAAACCGCCCCCATCGCTGCATCCACCGGAGGTGATCATGAGCCCACGTCTGCATACCCAGTCCCCCGAGAAGACGTCCGGCGGCACGGCCGCCGCGACGGAACGCCGTCTGCGGAGCCATCAGATACTGCAAGGCAGTCGCCGGGTGGTGATCGAGCATGGCGATGCCAGCTACACCCTGCTGCTGACCCGCAATGACAAGCTGATCCTCGTCAAATAGCGACCGGGACAAGCCGCGACCGAGCACCGAACAGCCTAGCCTGAACGGCGCCGCCGCCCTTCGCTCAAGCGCTGCCGCCGCCGGACCAGCGTGAAGATAGGGCCGGAGATCGCGTAGCTGAACGCCATCAAAAACAGCAGCACCGGTGGGTCGAGGACCACTAGCGCGAAGCCGAGCATCAGCAGCACGACGAACATGAAGGGCACCCGCCCCTGCAGGTCCAGCACCTTGAAGCTGTGGTAGCGGAAGTTGCTCACCATGAGCAAGCCGCCACAGGCCGTGAGCAGCGCCATGAGCAGGCTGACGCTCGCGCCGCTGATGCCATTATCCGTCCCGATCCAGACGGCGCCGGCAATGATCGCCGCCGCTGCCGGACTCGGCAGACCCTGGAACCACCGTTTGTCCGCGATCCCGACCTGGGTGTTGAACCTGGCTAGCCGCAGCGCCGCAGCTGCCGTATAGATGAAGGCGGCGAGCCAACCGAGCTTGCCTAACCCGGACAGCGCCCACTCATAGGCGACCAGCGCCGGCGCCACGCCGAAGGCGACCATATCCGAGAGACTGTCATACTCAGCGCCGAAATCGCTTTGCGTGTGCGTGATGCGCGCGATGCGCCCATCGAAGCCATCGAGCACCATGGCCGCGAAGATGCCCAGGGCGGCGGCCTCGAACTGCCCTGCATTGGCGGACAGGACCGCGTAGAATCCCGCGAACAGGGCCGCCGTCGTGAACAGATTGGGCAACAGATAGATGCCGCGATGACGGCCAGCGGGGGACGTCGGGGTGGATGGATCAATCGGGTCGGAATCGGAATCGAAATCGGAATCAGCCATGAGATTCGGCTCTTGCAGAGGCCCAGCGGTCGCATTGGGCGCGGGGCCAGTATAGACGTCCACCCTGACACAGTTGAAGGGCATCGACCAGGATTCGGATCACGCGCGGCGGCTGCGCGAAGCCTAGTTTAGGATTCTTCGCTTGGAGCTGAGCCGCGAGACGCGTTCTAATGGCGCGCGGCGATCGAACCAGACTGAAGCCGTACTGACCGAGGTCCATCCGCGGGCACTCAACACAGGGGCCAACCATGCAGAGACAACGACCCGACCTACCCAGCACCGACAAGCGCTGGAAGCTGGTCAACGCCACCATGCGGCGCAATGGCTATGCCGAGCATGCGCTGATCGAAGCCCTCCACAGTGTGCAGGATGCCTTCGGCTTCCTCGACACCGACGCCATGACCTTCGTCGCCGACTCGCTCGACCTGCCGCTGAGCAAGGTCTATGGAGTCGCGACCTTCTATCACCTGTTCATGCTCAAGCCCCAGGGCCGGCATACCTGCGTGGTCTGTACCGGCACGGCGTGCTATATCAAGGGGGCCGGAGCCTTGATCGAAGGCATCGAGCAGCGCTTCGCCGTCAACCCCGGCGAGACCACCGAGGACAAGTCCCTGTCGGTGATGACCGCGCGCTGCGTCGGTGCCTGCGGACTGGCACCGGCCGTGGTGATCGATGGCAACGTGATCGGCAAGCTCGGCACCGACAAATTGGTCGAGCGTATCGAGGAGGAGACCCGCGAATGAACCTCGACGAACTCGACGAACTGGCCCGCAGCTATACCGAGGAGGCCGCTGATGTCGCCCAAGAGGTGCGCGTGTGCATGGCGGCCAGCTGCCAATCCACCGGTGCGCAACCGGTGTTGGACGCGCTGCACAAGGCGCGCGAGGCCAAGGGCGCCGACAACTGCCGCGTCAAGGGCGTCGGCTGCATGGGCCTATGCTCGGCGGGGCCCTTGGTGAGCGTCGGTGAGCGCGATGCCGACCTCAACGCCTCCAACATCTACCGCGAGGTGACCGCAGATCATGCCGAGGCCCTGATCGAGGCGACCCAGAACCCGGCGGCCGCCGAGGCGACGCTCGCTGCGCTGCACTGCCCAAGCGACTTGCCCTTCTTCCAGCGCCAGCAAAAGATCGTGTTGGAGCACGCTGGCGTCATCGATCCCGATAGCTTCAAGGGCTATGTCGCCGTCGGCGGCTATCGCGCCATGGTGCAGGCGCTCTCCGAGATGACCCCGGCCGAGGTCATCGCCGAGATCACCACCAGCGGCCTGCGTGGCCGCGGCGGCGGCGGCTATCCGACCGGCCTCAAGTGGTCGACGGTGGCGAAGATGCCGGGCGAGCAGAAGTACGTGATCTGCAACGCCGACGAGGGTGATCCAGGCGCCTTCATGGACCGCGCGATCCTCGAATCGGACCCGCATCGCCTGCTCGAAGGCATGGCCATCGCCGCCTACGCGATCGGCGCCAACAAGGGCTACATCTACGTGCGCGCCGAGTACCCGCTCGCAGTCGAGCGGCTCAAGACCGCGATCCGCAAGGCCAAGCGCCAGGGCTTTCTCGGCCATCATATCTGCGAAACGCAGTTCAATTTCGATGTCGAGATCCGCCTCGGCGCCGGCGCCTTCGTCTGTGGCGAGGAGACCGCGCTCATGGCCTCGATCGAAGGCGGTCGCGGCCAGCCACGCCCACGCCCGCCCTACCCGGCCCAGTCCGGTCTGTTTGGGCGCCCGACCCTGATCAACAACGTCGAGACCTACGCCAATATCGCCCCTATCGTCAACGAGGGCGGCGACTGGTTCGCCGGTATCGGCACTGAACGCTCCAAGGGCACCAAGGTCTTCGCGCTCGCCGGCACCATCGAGAATACCGGCCTGATCGAGGTGCCGATGGGCACCCGCCTGCGCGACATCATCGAGGTGATCGGCGGCGGCATCCCCAACGGCAAGGCGTTCAAGGCGGTCCAAACCGGCGGTCCCTCGGGCGGCTGCGTGCCAGCCGAGCATCTCGACATCGGCGTCGATTACGACAGCCTCAAGACGCTCGGCACCATGATGGGCTCGGGCGGCATGATCGTCATGGACGAGACCTCGAACATGGTCGATGTCGCGCGTTTCTTCATGGAGTTCTGCATGGACGAGTCCTGTGGCAAGTGCGTGCCCTGTCGCGCCGGCACCCAGCAGATGCACGCCTTACTCGACAAGATCGCGAAGGCTGATGCCACGCGCGGCGATCTGGCGCTGCTCGAGGAGCTATGCGAGGTGGTGCAGGCGACCAGCCTGTGCGGACTCGGCCAAAGCGCGCCGAATCCGGTCATGAGCACGCTGCGCTACTTCCGTGCCGAGTACGAGGAAAAACTCGCCGGCGGTTGATTCAGTTGATCGGCTTGGGCGGCTCCAGCTTGAACATCGGCTGACTGTTCGGTCCGCTGCTATGCAAGCCAGGGTCCAAGGCACGATCGGACAAGGTCGGGCGAATCCGCAAGCGCAGCCGGGGAGGTCGGATCAGGTGCGAGCCACGCGCCGGACCGCTCGCCTTGGCCATCGCCGGGGTGAGGCTGATCCCGGTCAGCGCGCGCGCTTCCGGCGACTGTGGCGCGATGCCTTTTTTGCGCAGATAGCTCGTCAGCACTCGGTAGGTGTAGCGTTGCGTCTCCGGATAGGTGACGAAGCCATTGTGGCGGCTCAACGCGCCCTCGCCGGCGTTATAGGCCATCACCGCCTTGCCGATGCCGAACTGCCCGAGCAACCGTTTCAGATGCCGCACACCGGTGCGCACATTGGTCTGCGGGTCGAACAGGGCCTCGATCGAGTCGACACCGTAGTCCGCAGCCGTCTCCGGCATGACCTGCATCAAGCCGATCGCACCCACGCGAGACACGGCATGGGGATCATAGCCAGACTCCGCCATCACCACCGCATCGACGAGGTCGATCTCGACCCCGTATTGTTTCGCCGTGCGTTCCACCAGGGCCTTGAGCGCCGCGCGACTTGGCACCGGCCCGCTGGGTGGCGTCGGCAACGCGGGCGCGGCGGAGCTGACCGCCTTGGCCTGCGCGAGATCGGCAACGGCAGCGCTCGTAGCGAGGCCGATGACGAGAAAAAGCATGACATTGGAAACTAACCATCGCATTCCGACGCACCCTAATATGATGAGAGAAGACATCAACAGCCGCCTATGACTGGACATCGCACACTGGCAGCGAGGGGAGCGATGCTGCGATACTTCACCGCCGATGATACAGGCTGCGATGGCACCACCCTAGCACTCGCGGCAGCGCCGATCATCACCTGTGGCGGCTGTACAAGCGATGCCGCGCCATGCCCGGCCCTGACGCACAGCGCACGACAAGCACGATGAGCGACAAGATCCCGAACGCCACCATCGCCGAGGTGCAGGGCCAGCGCCGCATCCATTACGACGGTTACTGGATCAAATACTATGAGCCGCCGCCAGAAACCCTCGCCGCCAAGAAAGCCTTGATCGAGGCCTTGACCCGCCGTCTGTTCAACCATGTTGAGCATGGCATCAACATCCCCGGCATCCGCCTCGCCGAGGCGCGCGCGGCCTATGAGGCCGAGACCGATACCGAGCGCAAGCGGGTCAACGGCGCGATGCTCGCCGGTGCGCTCTTCAATCGCGCCGCGACCATCTTCACCAAGCTGGTCGAGCTGCAGGCCGACGGCGTCGAGATCGAGCCCGACGACGCCCTCATGCGCGAATGCGGCGACTACCTGCTCGAAGCCCTGGATCTCGGGCACATGGTGCGCCATCGCGGCGGCGACGAGGGCATCGATGAACTCTGGGGGGAGCCGTTCAAGGCCTTCAGCCAACCGATCTCTGCCTTCTATGACAGCCGCTATCTCAAGATCGCAATGACCATGCGCGATGTCGATCGCATCACCGCCACACTGACCACCACGTTCGAGGGCAGCACCCAGGTCAGCGGGCTGGCGCCGCTGCTGGCCGAACTTGGCGAGTCCGCCAAGCGCAAATGCGAGATCCTGCGGACCGATCCGGCCATCTTCGATGTCTGGCCCGCCTTCGTCGTCGCCGGCGATCGCCTGCGCAACATCCAACCCCATCTGCCGCCGGCCCCCTCGGCGATCGAGGTCCACGAGGCGCAGGAAGGCAATCGCATCCTGAAATCCAGCACCGACCTCGTGAGCCACATGGTTCGCGCACGCGCGCCGATGCCCAAGAGTTGCCGCGAGTTGATCGATACCTGCCATCAATTCCGACGCGCCTTCATCGAGCCTCGGCTGCGCCGGGAACAGCAGCCCGGCCGGTCCGGTTAAGCGCGCCAGCGGTCCACCTCAGCCGACCTGTCGAGAACATTGGTCTAGCGTTTGCTTCACTCCCGACGTCTCTCAGTCGCCACCCACTCGATGGACGGACATTATGGGCGTAAGCATCAATGACTCTGTTTGCAATCCAACCGCGAGTGCCGATCTGGCCGGCATGATCGGACCGGTTCGAGCGCCGAGGATTCTCAATCACGACATCATGGGCTGTACCGCAGAGGGGGTGCTCGGCAATCACCTCTACTCTGGGCGCGCCCTCGGCGCCAGCGACCCCGGCGATCTGATCCAACTACATCCGGATCTCATGCCCCACTGGCCGGTCATCTGCGGCCATTACCGGCGCATCGGTCTCAGTCACAGCAACGAGGTCATCTGGGACATCGATCCCGGTCGGCTCGCCGAGTATCCACAGCATATGCCCTCGGTGTTCTACTTTGGCGCCGCCGAGCAGCGCAAACGCCCGGATGAACGCTGGTATCGGACCGTTGATTACATCAACTCCAAGAATCAGTTCATGGCCCTGGCCGATGATCTCGGCGTGCCGGTGCCTCGCACCCTCTGCTTCGAGGCGGCTGGGCGGATCAAGGATGTCGATCTCCATGTCGCGCCTTATCCCTGCTATCTCAAGGCTGCGGTCTCGGTCTCGGGTGTGGGCATCTACCGCTGCGAGCATCAGGAGGCCCTGCGCGCTGCCATCGAGACCTTCGCACCCGACACGCCGGTGCAGATCCAGGACGAGGTGCCTACCGACAGCTTCCTCAATCTCCAGTACGAAACCATTGATGGCCGTGCCGAGCGGGTCGCGGCAACCGAGCAGGTCCTCGATGGCTGTGTCCATCAGGGCAACCGACATCCGGTTCCGGCGCCACCCTGGCCGGTCGTCGAGCCCATGGCCGACTGGCTCGTCGCGCAGGGCATGCAAGGGGTCTTCGCCTTCGATGTCGCCGTGGTCCATCGCGATCAAGGCCTCGAGTACCTGGCGATCGAGTGCAATCCGCGCTGGAATGGCGCCTCCTACCCAACCAAGATCGCGCACAAACTCGCGATCGAGCAGTGGCTGGCGCGCGCCTTCCCGACCCAACATCGAAGGCTCGCGGAGATCGACCTGACGGGGATCGAGTATGACCCGAGCACCGGTGAAGGGGTTATCCTGGTGAATTGGGGGCCGGTGCTGGTGGGCAAGCTGCTGGTACTGCTCGCGGGCCAGCCCGAGCGACAGCAGGCACTGGCGCAAGCCCTCAGCCAGCGCCTCTGAGTAGAGAGAGTACATGACGACCGATACCTATTCCCTGATGATCCACGGGGGCGCGGGCGCGCTCGACAACGTCGCCGATGAGCGCACCGCCGTACGCTACCTCGAGAGCATCCGTGTGATCCTCGAGCACGGGCGTACCATCCTCGAACGCGGCGCGAGCGCGGTCGAGGCGGTCGAGAGCTGCGCCTCGCAGCTCGAGGATGATCCGCTCTTCAATGCCGGCTGCGGCTCGGTGCTGAACGAGAACGGCAAGGTCGAGATGGACGCTGGGATCATGGACGGGCGCGATCTGGCCGCCGGCGCTGTCGCCGGTATCGGCAACATCGCCAATCCCGTGCAATTGGCACGCCTGATCATGGATGGCAGCGAGCATGTGATGCTCATTGGCGACGGCGCGCTGCAGTTCGCCAAGCATTGCCAGGTGCGTTTGACGCCGGATCACTACTTCTTCACCCCCGATCGGATCAAGCAACTGGAGCAGGCGCGCCTGCGCGGGCGGATGACGCTCGACCATGACGACGAGGGCGAAGATCAGAAATACGGCACCATCGGCGCCGTCGCGCGCGACCGCCAGGGCCATCTGGCCGCTGCCACTTCAACCGGCGGCATCGTCAACAAACGCATGGGCCGCGTCGGTGATTCACCGATCATCGGCGCTGGCGTCTATGCCGACAATGACAGCTGTGCGGTCTCCGCGACCGGCTACGGCGAAGACTTCATGCGCACCGTCTTCGCCAAGACGGTCGCGGACCTGATCGAACTCTGCGGCGGCAATGCGCGCTCTGCGGTCGATGACGGCCTCGCCTATCTCAGCCGTAAGGTCCAGGGTCGCGGCGGGCTCATCTGCATCGATCGCACCGGCCACTGCGCCAGTGGCATGACGACCAAGAAGATGATCCACGGCTGGATCGAGCACGGCGGCGAGACCATCTGCCGCTTCTGATCTGCGCGCTCGACTCAGAGCAACTGTCCCTTGCGGATCACCACGATGCCCTCGTCCGAGACCTCGAACCGCTCGGCATCGGCGCGGCGATCCTCGCCGATGATGGCTCCCGCCGGGATCACCACCTCCTTGTCGCAAATACAGCGCCTGATGCGCGCATTGGCCCCCACCCGAACACCCTCGAACAGAATCGCCTCGTCGACGATCGCGCCGTCCTCGACCTGCACCCGTGGATAGAGCACCGAATGGCTGACGCCGCCGCCACGGATCACGGTTCCGGCCGCAAGCATCGAGTTGACGAAGATGCCCTCGTTCCCCGAATTGGGTCCAGGCACGGTGCGCGCTGGCGGATACTGCCCCTGATAGGTCAGGATATGCCAGTCGGCCTGGTAGAGATCCAAGGGCGAGTCGGCCTTGAGCAGGTCCATGTTGGCGCGAAAGTAGGCGTCGGTGGACCCGAGATCGCTCCAATACCGATCCTGACTGACGCGCCCGCGCTCGCCGCCAAAGCCGTAGGCGACCGGCGGGCTCGGCGTGAACGCACGGCCATCGAGAAACGGTGTCAGGAGCTGGGTCACGAGATCCACGTTCGATTCCATGCCTGCTGCCATCCCCGCTTCCATTCCAGACTCACCGGCTTCGGCTAGGGTCTCGAGCCGTTCGAGCAGCAAGGTCTTGTCGATCAGGACCACGCCCATCGTCGAGCGGTAGGTGTCGCCTGCCTCCGGCGGTGGCCGCATAGCGATGATCCGTTCCTCGGCATCGACGTCCACCGCCATCCCACCGCTGGCGGTGCCGGGCCCGACCTGGCGCAGCGGGCAGCTAATGCCCCCGCCCTGCTCGCGGTGAAAGCGGATCAGCTCCGCATAGTCCATGCGATAGACCAGACCGCCATCGAGCAGCAACACGCTATCCGACGGGCTGCGCTCGATCAGGTAGCGGTTCTGACGCAACGCGTCCATTGCATTGCGATACCAATCGCTGTGATAGCGCATCTGCGGCGGTACTGCGGTGATGAACTCGCCCAGCTCGGCGTTGAACAGTGACCAGCCGTCGCGCAGGTGCTTGTGTAATGAGTGCGATTTGTACTGGGTCAGCACCAGCACTTGGCGCAGCCCCGAGTGCAGACAGTTGGCCAGCGTGAAATCGATCACGCGATATTTGCCGGCCACCGGCACTGCGGCCTTACAGCGATGCTCGGTCAGTAGTTTGGGCGTGCCACGCTCGGCGGCGAATACGAAGGTGAGTGTCTTCGAAGGCATTGGCGATTCTCGGGGTCTCCGGATCAACGACGATGGACAGGCCCGACCACGCTGACTCAACGCAATGATCCAGCCTCGCCGCTAGCTATCGCCTACCGGCGGTGGCTCATTGCGGCAACAGGTCATCGGCTCATCAGGCCAGCCCGGCCCGGACTCGCTGTTCATAATCCAGAATGCATTGTAGGCCAAGGCAACCCCTGCGAGCCCGAGCACGACAAATAACACACGACGATGCGGTGACATGGCGGCACCCCTGATCGACAGTGGACTGAAAGAGAGGCGACCGAACAGCATCGCCGGCTTATCTGCATCATCCTGGCGCATACAGGCGGGCAGACGCCCCACACTGGGGCAGGAAGTGGCACCGATCAGCCAGGAGCCAGGGCCGGGCTGATTGAAAGCAACTTAGCCCGTGCGCGCAAGCCCGATGCGATCGAGCGCGACATTCGGCTGCGAAGCCAGGGCCTCGAACAACAGCGAGCGCCCCGACATCGCGTCTGCGGCCGGCAGCCCCATCAGTTCAAGGACCGTTGGGGCCACATCGGCCAGGGTTCCATTCGGTCGCAGCACCCAACGCTCCTTGTCCACCACTAGCAACGGCACCGGATTGGTCGTATGCTGGGTGTGCGGTGCGTCCGTCTCGGGGTCCAGCATCATGTCGCAATTGCCATGATCGGCCGTCAGCAGCGCCGAATAACCGTTGGCCGTGGCCGCATCCAGCACGCGACCGGCCTGCTGATCAACCACCTCGACCGCCCGCACCACGGCATCCATATACCCGGTATGACCGACCATATCGCCATTGGCGAAGTTGACGACGATGAAGCCATAGCGCCCGCTCTCGATCGCTTCAACGACAGCGTCGGCCACCTCCACCGCGCTCATCTCCGGCTTGAGGTCATAGGTCTTGACCATGGGGGACGGAATCAATCGATGCACCTCGCCGGCGACCGGCTCCTCGCGTCCACCGTTGAAGAAGAAGGTGACATGGGCATACTTCTCGGTCTCAGCGCAGTGAAACTGCTCGATCCCCCGTACGCTGATCACCTGATTCAGGGTGATCGCCGGCACCTCGGGATCGAACGCATGCGGCAGCTCGAAGCGCTTGTCGTAGATCATCATGCAGGTCAGCGCAGCGCGCGGCGCCTGCCCCCGATCGAAGCCATCGAACGCGTCCAACGCGAGCGCTGCGGCGATCTGCCGGGGCCGGTCCTTGCGGAAGTTGAACAGCACCATCGGATCATCGGCCTCGAGCCCCCGCCAATCGCCGATGACGCTGGGATGGATGAACTCATCGCCCTCGCCCGCCGCATAGGCGGCATCGATCGCCGCGCGCGCGCTCGAGGCACCGCGCCCCTTGCCGAGCACGATAGCCCGCCAGGCGCGTTCGGTACGGTCGAAACGCCGATCCCGATCCATCGCGTAGTAACGACCGCTAACGGTGACGATGCGCCCGCCCGCCCCATCAAGCGCCTCCTCGATCTCGCCGAGGCCGTTGAGTACCGACTTTGGCGGTGTATCCCGCCCATCGGTCACCATATGCACCAATGGGGTCACGCTCTCGCGGCGGCACAGCTCAATCAGGGCCAGTAAGTGGCGCGCGTGGCTATGTACGCCGCCCTCGGAGACCAGCCCGAGCAGCTGCAGCGGTCGGCCCTTGGCCTTGGCCGTGTTGAGCGCCTTGAGCAAGGCCGCGTTCTCGAAGAAGCGACCGTCGGCGATCGCATCATCGATCAGCACCAGATCTTGGCGCAGCAGGCTGCCGCTGCCGAGCGTCATATGCCCGACCTCGGAATTGCCCATTTGTCCGGTCGGCAGACCCACGCCACTGCCCGACGCGTTCAGTTGCGTGAATGGATAACGGAAGAAGTATTCATCGAGCCGTGGTGTCCTCGCCTGGGCGATGGCATTGTGGAGCTTACTTGGGTTGATGCCGAAGCCATCGAGGATGACCAGGACGACCGGGCGCCTCGGGGTTGCCGACTCTGCGGTGGTAGTCATGATCGAAAAACCTTGGGTTGCGGGATGTCTCGGAGGATGTCCCAGAACATGAAGCAAACGGCGTTCCTTTTCCACCCGGGTTCGATGACAGCGACGAGACCACGGGGGTCAGACACCGATGTGAGGACCGTCCGCGCCACTAAATGCGTTCGTGTTGCTCGTGCCGACGCAACAGCACAGCCTGCACCATCAGGCGTTTCATCTCCGCCACCGCGCGCTCGAGCCCCGCGAACAACGCGCGCGCAACAATGGCATGGCCGATGTTAAGCTCGCGCACGCCCGGCAAGGCCGCGATCGCCTCGACGGTTGGGTAATCGAGCCCATGCCCGGCATTGACCTGCAGGCCAAGCGCTTGCCCTCGCGCCACGGCATGGGCGATGCGCCGCAGCTCCTCCGCGCGCGTCACCAGCGAGCGGGCGTCGGCATAGCGGCCGGTGTGGATCTCGACCACGGGCGCGCCGATCTCGGCGGCGGCCTCCAACTGCGCTGCCTCCGCATCGATGAACAGCGACACGCGCACGCCGGCGTCGGCCAGCCGCGCGGTCTGCTCTTTGAGCATGTCGACATGGCCGGCGACATCGAGTCCGCCCTCGGTGGTCAGCTCCTCGCGCCGCTCCGGCACCAGGCAGCAGTCGGTCGGACGCACGGCGCAGGCGATCTCCACCATCTCCGGGGTCGCCGCCATTTCCAGATTCATGCGCGTCTGCAGGATACCCTTCAGTAGATGCACATCGCGATCCTGGATATGCCGCCGGTCCTCGCGCAGATGCAGCGTGATGGCATCGGCACCGGCCTGCTCGGCAACGAGCGCGGCCTGGATCGGCTCCGGGTAACGGGTCCCACGGGCCGCGCGAATGGTTGCAATATGATCGATATTGACACCGAGTAGGATCGGCGCCCCGGTTGGCTCTGACATGATGGTTCCTGCAGTTGAGAAAGCGATGCGGGCGAATGGATCGCCGGTTGTTCGCCGGGGGATCGCGGATCGTTTCAGGCCGGTCGCCGGCGAAACAACTCGCGGCTGCGCAGCGGCTTAGGCCCCAGATGCGGCGCGAGCGCCGCGCGCATCAGGCCGCGCGCCGCGCGGGTCTCGCGCTGCGACAAGGCCGATCCAGCGGCCAGCCGTTGCAACGTGGCGCCGCTGACCAGCGCCGCTGGCGCGAGGTTCGACGCCACGACAGCCGCCGTCTCCGGCACCGGCTCCAGCCCCACGTCGGGCCTGTAACCATAGCATCGGCTCGGATCGATCAGCGCGCCGTGGCGATCCCTCCGCAGATCGAGCGCGTAGCCGAGTTCTTCCAGCAAGCGCAGCTCGAAACGGCGCAACACCGCATCCATGGTCTCGGTCGCCAGATCCGCCAGCGCCTGCTGGTAGAACACGAACAGGGGCTCTTGGGGATCATCGCGTGCGAGCAAGCGCATCAGCAGCTCGTTCAGGTAGAAGCCGCAGTAGAGGCGTTCGCCGCTGAGCGCGATCGCGGGGGCAGCGGCTTCGGCTCGGGTCAGGGTCTTTATCTCACTGCGGCCGACCCATTGCAGCCAGAGTGGCTGAAACGGTTGCAGCAGCGAGGCCAGCGCGCCACGCCCCTTTGGCGCCGCCTTCGCCCCCTTGGCGAGACAGGCCAGTCGACCATTGTCTGCGGTGAAGACCTCGAGCAGCAGGCTGCTGTTGCGATAATCCCGGCGGTGCAGCACAAAGCCGCGCTTGAGTGCCAGCGCGCCCATGGCCAAGACTGCCCGACGACCCTCGCCAACCCTTGCCAGGGACGCCGCTTAGTATTCGCCGTAACCGAGGCTCGCGAGCGCGGCCTCGTCGCTGCTCCAGCTATCCTTGACCTTGACCCAGACCTCGAGATGCACGCGCCGGCCGAACAGCTTCTGCATTTCCAGCCGCGCCTGCGATGCGGCGGCCTTCAGCGCCTCGCCGCGGTGGCCGATGATAATGGCCTTTTGGCTCTCACGCTCCACCCAGATCAGCGCATGGATGCGCGCCCTGGGTTCTTCGGCTCGCCCCATCCCCTTCGATGGCTTTCCCTTGGTTTGCTCTCCCTGGGGCTGTTCTCCCTTAGGCTGCTCGAGGGTGAAGGACTCGATCTCGACCGTGGTCCGATAGGGCAGCTCCTGGCCATAGCGCTGCATCAGCTGTTCGCGCAGCAGCTCGGCGGCGAGGAAGCGTTCCGAGCGATCGGTGAGCTGATCGGGCGGGAACAACGGCTCGCCCGCAGGCAAGGCGGCCAGGATCTCGGCTTCCAGCGGCTCCACCTGATGCCCCTTCAGCGCCGAGACCGGCACGATCGAGACGAACGTGTGCCGTTCCGACAACGATTGCAGGAAGGGCAGCAGGCGTGACTTATCGGCGATGCGATCGGTCTTGTTGACGGCGACCAGGGTCGGTGTGCCGGCCTTGGCGATCTCGGCCAGTGCCAACGCGTCCTCATCGGTGAACTGCAACGCCTCGACCACCAGTAGCACCAGGTCGACATCGGCCAAAATCGCCCGTGCCGCCCGATTCAGATAGCGGTTGAGGGCATTGCCACCGCGTTGATGCAGGCCCGGCGTGTCGACATAGAGGATCTGGCCGCCGGGTAGGGTCGAGACGCCGAGGATGATGTGGCGCGTCGTCTGCGGCTTATGCGAGGTGATGGCCAGCTTCTGCCCAAGCAGCCGGTTGAGCAGGGTCGACTTGCCGACATTGGGGCGGCCGATGATCGCCACATAGCCGCAGCGATGAGCGCTGCTGCCGGGGACGGCATGCACAGTGGCGATGGCCGCATCGGTGGGCGCTGCGGCCTGATCATCCAAAGGTTCATCCAAGGGCTGGCTCATGCGATCAATCGGTCTCGGTCAAAAGGGCAAGCATGGTCTCGGCCGATTGCTGCTCCGCGCGACGCCGGCTGGAGCCATCGCCCAGACACTCCCGGCCGTCGTCAGGCAACCGGCAGCGCACCTCGAAGCGTTGCGCGTGCTGCTCCCCGGTGACCGCAGTCACCTCGTACTCGGGTAAGCCGCGCCGCCGTGCCTGTAGCCACTCCTGCAGCTGGGTCTTCGGGTCCTTGCGCGCCTCCTGATTGGCCACATCGGCCAAGGACTCGGCGAAAACCTTGAGGATCATCTGCTTCGCCCGCGCGAAGCCCTGATCCAGATAGATGGCGCCGATCAGCGCCTCCAGCGCATCCGAGAGCACCGAGTCGCGCGCATGGCCGCCGGAGCGCAACGCGCCCGAGTCCAGACGCAGATAATCGCCAAGATCGCGCGCGCGCGCGATCTTGGCGAGGGCCTCGCGATTGACGAGGGTCGCTCGACGCCGGGTCAGATCGCCCTCGCTGGCCTCGGGGAAGCGCTGCAGCAGCACCTCGGCGATGACAAAACCGAGCAAGGCATCGCCCAGGAACTCGAGACGCTCATTGTTCACCGGGCCCGCGCTGCGGTGGGTCAGGGCCTGCTCGATCAGCGCCAGCGATTCGGGCGGATGGCCGATCAGCGCAATCGCGAGGCGCTTAGGATCAGATGTCATGCGCGCGCTTTAGGGTTGGACTCAATGGGGTCGAATTCAATGGATCACATCGCCAATGCGGTCGAACGCGATCGGCAGGCCGTCGCGATTCCCATCCCAGCTCATCCAGATTGCGAATGCCTTGCCGACCAGGTTCGCCTCGGGCACGAAGCCCCAGCACCGCCCATCGTTACTGTTATCGCGGTTATCGCCCATGACGAAATACTGGCCTTCGGGCACCGTCACCGGACCGCGCGCGAGCACGCCGCAGGAGCGTGGGAAATCGCCCGTGCGCGGATTGATCAGGATCTCGTGCTCGTGCTCGTCGTCGACCTGTTCGACGGCCTCGACCAGCCCAGTCGGCTGCCCGTTCTCATCGACATAGTCGCCGAGCGGGGTCTGCTCCAAGGGCTCGCCGTTCACATAGAGCGTCTTGTCGCGATAGTAGACCTGATCCCCCGGCACCGCGATGACGCGCTTGATGTAGTCGACCGACTCATCGCGCGGGAAGCGGAACACCATCACATCACCGCGCTCGGGCGCGCCGATGTCGACGAATTTTTTGTTCAGCACCGGCCAGCGCAACCCATAGGAAAACTTGTTGACCAGGATGAAGTCGCCGACCAGCAAGGTCGGCATCATCGAGCCGGAGGGGATGCGGAAGGGCTCGACGATAAACGAGCGCAGCAACAGCACGACCAGGATCACCGGGAAGAACGAGCGCGCGTATTCGACCAGCACCGGCTCTTTATAGCCGCCGTTCTGGGCGCCCTCGCCCGCAGCGAGACGGCGACGACGCTTGGGCGCGAACAGCAGCGCATCCAACAGCCAAATGCCACCAGTGAGAAAGGTAGCGGCAACGAGGAAGGTCGGGAAGTCGAAGCTCATGGCGCGGTGGCGTCTCCTGGTCCTGTGACGGCGCTCCGAACGCCGCACGCAGCACGACGATCAGGTCTGGAATGCAAAATCGGTCAATTATCCTTGCTGGACTGAAGCACCGCAAGGAAGGCCTCTTGCGGGATCTCGACCCGCCCAACCATTTTCATACGCTTCTTGCCGGCTTTCTGCTTCTCGAGCAGTTTGCGCTTACGCGTCACATCACCGCCATAGCATTTCGCTGTCACATTCTTGCGCAGCGCCTTGACCGTGGTGCGGGCGATGATCTTGGTGCCGATCGCGGCTTGGATCGCGACCTCGAACATCTGGCGCGGGATCAGATCCTTCATGCGCTCGGCGAGTTCGCGACCGCGATGGACCGAGTTGGAGCGATGCACGATCAGCGACAGCGCATCGACGCGCTCGCCATTGATCAGCAGGTCCAACTTGACCAGATCGGCTGCGTCGAAACGCTTGAGTTCGTACTCGAACGAGGCATAGCCGCGACTCACCGACTTCAGCCGATCGAAGAAGTCGAGCACCACCTCGTTCAGCGGCAGCTCATAGCTGACCTGCACCTGGCCGCCGAGGAACTGGATATTCTTCTGTACCCCGCGCTTCTCGACGCAGAGGTTGATCACGCCGCCGAGCAGATCCTGCGGCACCAGGATATGGGCCTCAATGATCGGCTCGCGGATCTCTTGAACCTTGGTCGTCTCCGGCAGGTTGGCCGGATTGTCGACATTGATCACCTCGCCATCGTTCAGCACCACCTCGTAGATGACCGTCGGCGCGGTGGTGATTAGCTCCAGATCGTATTCGCGCTCGAGCCGCTCTTGAATGATCTCCATGTGCAGCATGCCGAGGAAGCCGCAGCGGAAGCCAAAGCCGAGCGCCTGTGAGGTCTCGGGCTCGTAGAAGAGCGCCGATTCGTTGAGCCGCAGCTTGGCCAGCGCATCGCGCAGGTCTTCGTAGTCGTCGGACGAGATCGGATACAAGCCGGCGAACACGCGCGGGCGAATCTCGCGAAAGCCCGCGAGCCGTTCCGTCGCCGGCCGATCAGCGCCAGTGATGGTATCGCCCACCGGAGCGCCATCGACCTCTTTAATCCCGGCAACAACGAAGCCGACCTCGCCCGGGCCGAGCTGCTCGCGTGGGGTCTTCTTTGGCGTGAAAATGCCAACGTTATCGGCCTGATGCACGCGCCCGACCGACATCACCTTGATCTTGTCGCGCCGCCGCAGCGTGCCCTCCTTGACCCGGATCAGCGAGACCACGCCGACGTAGGGATCGAACCAGGAGTCGATAATCAGCGCGCGCAAGGGCGCATCGGCATCACCGACTGGCGGCGGGATCTTCGCCACCAACATCTCCAGCAGCTCGGGGATGCCAAGGCCGGTCTTGGCGCTGACCCGCAACGCATCCTGGGCATCCAGGCCGATGATCTCCTCGATCTCATTGATCACCCGCTCCGGCTCGGCTGAGGGCAGGTCGATCTTGTTCAGCACCGGCAGCACCTCGAGACCAAGGTCAATCGCCGTATAGCAGTTAGCAACGCTCTGCGCCTCGACGCCCTGCGCGGCATCGACCACCAGTAGCGCGCCCTCGCAGGCCGCGAGCGAGCGCGAGACCTCGTAGGAGAAGTCGACATGGCCGGGGGTGTCGATGAAGTTCAGCTCGTAGATCTGGCCGTCCTTGGCCGGATAGTCCAGAGTCACGCTCTGCGCCTTGATGGTAATCCCGCGCTCGCGTTCGAGATCCATCGAGTCGAGCACTTGCTCCGACATCTCACGATTGGTCAAGCTGCCGCAATGCTGGATGAAGCGATCGGCAATGGTCGACTTACCGTGGTCGATATGAGCGATGATGGAGAAATTGCGTATGTGACTGAGGTCGGCCATCGGCGGCTGTGATCCTTGGGGCTATCCGAGCGGAAAGGCGGGTAAGATTACTCTGGCGGCAAGCGCAGTGCATAGAACATGCGTCCATCACCGCGCTGCACCAGCACGGCCACCGACGCCCCCGCCGGCGCCGCGTCCACGAGCTGATCGAACTGAGCCACGTCCCGAACCTGCTCGTTGTGGAAGTGCAGGATGAGGTCGCCCGCGCGCAGACCAGCCCGTTCGGCAGGCCCGGTCTCGACGCGCTCGACCAGAACGCCGCCCTCCTCGAGCGCGAGCAACTCGCGCTGATCATCCGGCACCTCTTGGACCACCAAGCCCAGCCGATTGGCCGCCAGTGCTGACCCATTGCCAGGCTGGATGAAGGCCGTCTCGTCCTCGGGCAGTTCCGCCAAGGTCACCGCCACGGTGCGCCGTTTGCCATGGCGCAGGAGTTCAACCTCGACCGTGACATCGACCTTGGCCACCCCCACCAACGGCGGCAGGTTACTCGAGGTCGGAACCTCGATGCCATCGAACGCGAGGATGATGTCGCCGGCGCGCAGTCCCGCCTTCTCGGCTGGGCTATTGGGCAGCACCTGCGAGACCAGCGCGCCGACCGGATGCGGCAGGCCGAAGGGTTCGGCAAGGTCGCGGGTCACATCTTGGACCAAGACACCGAGCCAGCCGCGACTAACCCGCCCCTTCTCATTGAGCTGCTCGACCACATCGATGGCGACATCGATCGGGATCGCGAACGAGAGCCCCATGAAGCCGCCCGTACGGCTGTAGATCTGCGAATTGACGCCCACCACCCGTCCCCGCAGATCGAACAACGGCCCACCCGAGTTGCCTGGGTTGATCGCCACATCGGTCTGGATGAAGGGCACATAGTTCTCGGAGGGCAGCGAGCGCCCCTTGGCGCTGATGATGCCCGCCGTCGCCGAATGCTCGAAGCCGAACGGGGAACCGATCGCCAGCACCCATTCCCCCACCTCGATGGCCGATGAGTCTCCGAGTTCGACCGCCGGCAAGTCGGCTGCATCGATCTTGAGGAGCGCGATATCGCTGCGCTCGTCAGCGCCGATGACCTGGGCTACGAACTCACGGCGGTCGCTCATCCGCACGATGATCTCATCGGCGGCCTCGACCACATGGGCATTGGTCAAGATGTAGCCATCAGGGCTCAGGATGAAGCCGGAGCCCAGCGAGCGCCCCTGCTCCCCCTCATCGGGCAAAGGCCCACCTTCCTCGCCGAAGAAGCGGCGAAAGAAATCGTACAGAGGGCTGTCTTCCGGCAGGCCGTTCTCGGCGTCGAAGTCCTGCGGCCCCAGCCCATAACCCTGCTTGCTACTGATATTGACCACGGACGGGCCATAGCGCTTGACCAGGGGGATAAAGTCCGGCAGCCCGGACATCATCTCAGACGCTGCCTGCTCGCTCGCAGGCGCCGCCGGCGTACCCTGCTCGGCGAGGCTAGGCGGTCCCCCGGCAAGCCCGAGCACACCAACGGTGGCAAGAACGAACAGCAGCAGGGACCGATGATACATGCGAAACGAAACCTAAGAGCAAGCCGAGAGAGGGCCAAAGGCCGGTGGAATTCAACAACGATGGACCGAGCACCATAACAGAAGCCGCCCTCGCCCACCGCACCGCTTGTAGATTAGGGCGCGCCCGGCAGACCTACAGGAATCGACTGCGTAACGCGCCGCAGCAGCACCGCGCGCCAGCGTGGATCGGCGGCGAGTCGTCGGCTGTAGAAACGCGTGCCGAGCAAACCGACGACGAAGCCGACGACACCGGTCAACAGCGGTAACCATTGATCGGCGGAGCGATCCGCAAGCATCAGGTCGCCGGCGATGGCGCCGGCCAAGAGGCCAGCCAGCGGCACCATGTAGGCGGCCAGGGCGGCCTTGAGCAGCGCGGCCTCCGGCATGCCGATGATGACCTCCTCACCGGCACGGGCAGCAATCCGATTGGCCACGAGCAAGCGCTGTGGCCGCCGCCCGAGCACCCGGTCAAGCAGCGAGACACCACAGCCCGAGCGGGCGTTGCAGGCGTTACAGCTCGAGCGGCGCATGATCTCGACCTCGGCGATACCGGCCTCGGTCGAGGTGACGATGGCATGTTCTTCGATCATGGTTCAGTCCTGAGCGCATCGGCGATGGCTTGCACGGTCGGCAGCGGCGCCTCACCGACAACCGTGACCTGATGCCCATCCACGAGCCGCCCCGCCGCGTTCAACGCCCCGACGCGCTTGGCCCCGGTGAAGCCATGCCCCTGATCGGGCTCGACATAGACCGACACCGTCGAGAGCCCATCGCTGATCATGAACCAGCGTCGGTCTCCCTCAGCCTGTCTCCCAGCTTGGACGCGAGGCGGATCACCGGCGACGAGCCGATAGCCAGCGGGTAAGGCGGTGAAGCCCCAAGGGGCCGCGTCAACGGTGCCCGGGGGATGGGCCGGCGGTGCTGCGGTCTGGGCGGGCGGTGCTGGGGTCTGAGCGCTCAAGGCCGCGACCGAGCGCGTGTTGGCCTCTTCGAGAAATTCGATCTCGGTGAACATCACCTGCTCGATCGGAATCGCCGCGCTATCCATCAGGTCGGTTTTCAACGGCAAACCGGTTTCCTCATCAACGAAGAAACGATAGCCATAACGCAGGTCATCCCTGGGAATAATACCCACGACCTGGGTGTCACGACCAGCGACGCGCGAGCGCCCAAGCAGGTGGATCAGATAATGCGCACGCAGCCGTTCGATATCGAGCGTGCCCGGATGCAGGGTTGCTGCGGATGCGGAATGTCGCGGGACCGAGATCGCGCGCGCATCGGGCAGGACGCAAATCACCGACTGACGGCTCCGGGCAACGGCGCGGATCGGCCCGCTCAGCGCCAACAGGCTCTCACGGGCCTGACCGCCATCGATGCGATGGGCAATGCGCAGCGTCGACAAGTGATGGCCATTGAGATAGACCAGGGTGCCCTCGTACTCACGCTCCGACAGCGCCTTCGCCATGCGACCGAGCAGCGCGACCGAGGAGCGCTCCTGGTCGCGATCGGCAGCAATGACCGGACACGCCAGGCAGACACCGACAACGACGATGAACAAGCGCGTATCGCGTAACAACACCGGCCACATCCGATCAACGCAAGCCACTTTGACCAACCACGGCGGCATACGGAATAAAGCCAGTCAGCCCCGAGGCCGAGGCACGCTCGCGATGATCCACCAAGAGGGCATCCAGCGCGGTCGATCCAGCGGGCGCCTCCATCGTCCAGCGCTCCACCACCTGCGCATCGGCTTGCGCGTCGCTGTCAGCAGGCTCGGGAGTGCGCTGCTGTGCCATGTTGGGGGACTCCATTGCCGGGCCGCTCAAGAGCCCCGGGCCCACCAGGACGGCAACAGCAACCAGGCTAGCGGCGATGGCCAAGGCCGCAGCCGGTCGGTTGATCGAGGCCGGGACGCGCTGGCGCCGCGCTGGGCGCATCGGCACCGGCTCGGTGGCCAGCGCCGCCGACACCCGCGCGCTGATGGTACGCGCTGCGGGCGTTGACGCCTCGCCACGAAGCACCTGACCAATGAGCAGGCCACGCTCAAAGCGTGTACGCAGGGTGGCGTCCTGTTCGAGCGCCTTGATCGCGACCTCGAATCCGCCAGGACCGGGCTCGCCGTCGAGCAGGGCCGCAAGATGCCATGGGTCCGGTGTTGCTGTTGTCATGATGTCGCCTTCGCTCATCAGTCTCGTTCATGATACGGGATTCGGCTCGGGGGCATGCGATGACCATCAACCCTCGAGCAACGGCCGGAGCCGCTTATCGATCGCTTCCCGCGCGCGGAAGATACGCGAGCGCACCGTCCCGATCGGACACTCCATCGCCGTGGCGATCTCTTCGTAGCTCATGCCATCGATCTCTCGAAACATGATCGCCGCGCGCAGATCATCAGGCAGCGCATCCAGCGCATCCTGCACGGTGTTCGCGATCTCATCGGTGAGGGCTTCGCGCTCTGGTGTCGCGCTGTCGCGCAGTCGCGCGCCCATCTCCATCTGCTCGGCGAGTTCGGCCTCGACATCATCCCCAGGCGGCCGCCGGCTCTGTGCGACCATGTGGTTCTTCACCGTATTGATCGCGATGCGATAGATCCAGGTATAGAACGCCGACTCGCCACGAAAGCCGGGCAGCGCTCGATAGGCCTTTAAGAAAGCATCCTGGGTCACATCCAGAACCTCGGCGCTGTCGCGCAGGTAGCGCCCGATCAGCGCGGCGATCTTCTGCTGGTATTTCAAGACGAGCAGATCGAATGCCCGTCGATCTCCGGCCTGCGCGCGCTCGACGAGCGCTTGATCGACCTCGCGCTCAGACACGCGGTCTACCCCATGCTCGTCGGTCCCTGCTCACCTGGCGCATTGACACCACCCCTTCGATGAAAGTTCTATGTTCAGAGCGTCGCGCCTTGATGTATCGCAAGGCGATGCGACGCTTCATGAATTGCCCGTTGGCTTGCCGATTCAAATCGGTCTCGTCTAATCTTTGTCCATGCCCCAGCATAGACAAGCATCCATAGAAGCCCGCCATCATGCCTCACCTTAACAGCCACGACGTTCTCATCATCGGCAGCGGCGCCGCCGGCCTCAGTCTCGCGCTGCGGCTTCCGGACAACCTGTCGGTCGCCGTGGTCTCGAAACGCGAACTCCAGGAAGGCAACACCCTCTATGCCCAGGGCGGCATTTCGGCGGTGCTCAACGCCACCGACTCCATCGACGCCCATGTGCAGGATACCCTCAAGGCGGGCGATGGGCTCTGTGATGAGGCCATCGTGCGGCTGGTGGTCGAGCGCGGCCCGGGCAATATTCAATGGCTGCTCGACGCCGGGGTCGAGTTTACTCGCGACGACAGCGCCGCCAGTTCCAGCGGCTACCATCTGACGCGCGAAGGCGGTCACACCCATCGCCGCGTGATCCACGCCGCCGATGCCACCGGCCTGGCGGTCGAGACCACGCTGACCAGCCTGGCGCGCGCGCGCGGCACCGTCGAGCTGTTCGAGCATCATGCCGCAGTCGATCTGATCACCGATCGCAAGCTCGGTGGCAGCGAGAACCGCGTTCTCGGCGCCTACCTGCTCGACAACCGCGACAACCAGGTCAAGACCTTCCTAGCCCGCTTCGTGGTCATCGCCAGCGGCGGCGCCAGCAAGGTCTACGTCTACACCAGTAATCCGGACGTCACCACCGGTGACGGTATCGCCATGGGCTGGCGCGCCGGCTGCCGGGTCGCGAACATGGAATTCATGCAGTTTCATCCAACCTGCCTCTACCACTCCAAGGCCAAATCGTTCCTGATCAGCGAAGCCCTGCGCGGCGAAGGCGCCACGCTTTGTCTACCCAATGGCGATCGCTTCATGCCGCGCTTCGACGAGCGCGCCGAGCTGGCCCCGCGCGACGTGGTGGCGCGTGCGATCGACCACGAGATCAAGCGCACCGGCAGCAAGTTCGTCCATCTGGATATCTCGCACCGCCCGGCCGCGTTCATCACCGAGCACTTCCCGACCATCCACGCGCGCTGTCTCGAACTCGGTATCGACATCACCCGCGAGCCGATCCCGGTGGTGCCAGCCGCACACTATACCTGCGGCGGGCTGCTGGTAGATGCCCACGCGCGCACCGATCTACCGGGCCTCTATGCGATCGGCGAGACCGCCTACACCGGGCTGCATGGCGCCAACCGGATGGCCAGTAATTCCTTGCTTGAATGCCTGGTCTTTGCCGAACTCGCCGCCAAGGATATCGCCGAACTGGCCACCGACTGGGCAACGCCGCCCGACGTGCCCGCCTGGGACGCCAGCCGCGTCACTGAACCGGATGAAGCGGTGGTGATCTCGCACAACTGGGAGGAATTGCGCCGTTTCATGTGGGATTATGTCGGTATCGTGCGCACCAACAAGCGCCTGCAGCGTGCCAAGCGCCGGGTCGACCTGCTGCGCCAGGAGATCATCGAGCACTACAGCAATTTCCACGTCGAGGCCAACCTGCTCGAGCTGCGCAACCTGGTCGAAGTCGCCGACCTGATCATCCAGTCCGCGCAACGCCGCCGCGAGAGCCGTGGTCTGCACTACACGCTCGATTTCCCGCAACAAGACCCGAGCCAACTGCGCCCGACGATCCTGATCCCGAACCGCTATCGGCCCCGCAGCGGAGATTGGGGCGCTCGTGAGCGCATTGGCTGAACGACATCGGTGTTGAGACCGTAGCGGTTCATGTCGCGGCCGGGTGACTGCGGGTGATCACTCACCTGCGGTTCCCACAGATCCGGACATGCGGAATTCCCGCGTCCGGCTCCTCGGCCTAAACGTTCGCTACGTGGCATAGCGATGAACCACCCGCGCGGGCGGGAGCGGGTAGCGCCGCAACAGACGGTTAAAGGCCGACCAGTCAAGGCGCGTCGCCTATGAACGACGATTGAGCCATTTGTGCCAGTACCGTTGCGTCGGCACCACTGCCCGATCTGCCGCAGCGCGCGGCTGAAGCGGGTCTTGGCCGTCTTGCGTTGCACCACCCAACCACCCAGCGCCCCTTCCGGGAGCGCCCCCAATAGTGGCTGAAGCCGAGCAGATCGAAGCTGCGCTCCCGTTGTGCACGTGGCTCCTGTCCTACCCTCAGTGGGCTGCGAAAGTCCACCAATCGGGTCTTATCGGGGGGAAGGGTCAACCCAAAGCGCGCCAGGCGCTTGGGCAGCACCTCCAACACCCGTCGAGCGTCGTCTTCCCGCTCAAAGGCCAGGGTCGCATCATCGGCAAACCGGATCAGAAAGGGGTCAGCGCAGAATTCGGAAAAAATCGTACGCTAAGGTTTCGCGCCCGTCTGTAGCGGCCGGAACCGCCCGTCTGCGGGGGAACGATCCTGCTGCCAGACATAGTCGCCGGTCAAATTGATGTGCTCCCAGCCCAGCGGCGACAGGTACTGTAGCAGGGCGTCGTCAACGGACACGCCGGTCGCGCGTAGCGCCTCGACCGCCCGCTCCAGGTAGACCGTGTTCCATAGCACGATCGCCGCAGTGACCAGGTTTAGGCCGCTGGCCCGATAGCGCTGCTGCTCGAAGCTGCGGTCGCGAATTTCGCCCAGGCGGTTGAAGAACACGGCGCGGGCCGGTGCGTTGCGGGCCTCCCCCTTGTTCAACCCGGCGTTGACCCGGCGGCGCAGTTCCACGCTTTGCAGCCAGTCCAGGATGAACAGCGTGCGCTCAATCCGCCCCAGCTCGCGCAGGGCCACGGCCAGGCCGTTCTGGCGCGGATAGCTGCCGAGCTTGCGCAGCATCAGGGAGGCGGTCAGCGTGCCCTGTTTGATTGACGCGGCGAGCCGCAGCAGTTCGTCCCAATGGGCGCGGATCTGCGCGATGTTCAGAGGGCCGCCGATCATGGCGCGCAGCCCCGGGTACTCCTCCGCGTTGGTCGCCAGGTACAGCTTGGTGTCCTTGAGGTCACGGATGCGGGGCGCAAAGCGGAAGCCGAGCAGGTGCATCAGGCCGAACACATGATCGGTGAAGCCCGCCGTGTCGGTGTAGTGCTCCGCGATGCGCAAGTCCGACTCGTGGTAAAGCAGGCCGTCGAGCACATAGGTGGAGTCGCGCACGCCGACGCTGACCACCTTGGTACTGAAGGGTGCGTACTGGTCGGAGATGTGGGTGTAGAACAACCGACCGGGCTCGGCGCCGTACTTCGGGTTGATATGGGCCGGTGCTCTCGGCCTTGCCGCCAGCACGAAAGCGTTGACCGTCGGACGACGAGGTGGTGCCGTCGCCCCAGTGCTCGGCGAAGGGGTGGCGGAACTGCGCATTCACCAGGTCAGCCAACCCCGCCGCATAGGTCTCGTCGCGGATGTGCCAGGCTTGCAGCCAGGCCAGTTTCTCGTAGGAGATCCCGGGGCAGGAGTCGGCCATTTTGGTCAGGCCCAGGTTGATCGCGTCGGCCAGAATCGCCGACAGCAGGAGCGTGCGCTCGCGCACCGGTGCGCCATCCTTCAGGTGGACGAAGTGGCGCGTGAACCCCGTCCAGTCGTCCACGTCCAGCAGCAGGTCGGTGATCTTGATGCGGGGCAGCAGCAGGCTGCTGCGCTCGATCAGGTGTTGGGCCGCTGCGGGCACGCTCGTCGCGAGCGGCGTGATCTTCAAGCCCAAGTCGGTGATGATGGCATCCGGCAGCGCGTTGGCCAGGGCCAGGCGGTTGGTGGTGACCAGTTGCTCCCGAGCAATTGCAGCCGTTCGCAGAGGTAGCGCTCGCCGTCGGGCTCAGCCGCAACGGGCAACGTATGGCCCTGCTGGAGCGCCCGGAACGTCTCGGTCGGCAACAAGTAGTCGTCGAAGTTGCGGAACTGGCGGGAACCCTGGACCCACACGTCGCCGGAACGTAAGGCGTGCCGCAGTTCCGACAGCGCACAGATCTCATAGAACCGGCGGTCGAGACCACCGTCGGCGAAGACCAACGACTTCCAGCGCGGCTTGACGAAGGCGGCCGGCGCATCCCGCTGGCACCTTGCGGGGTCCTGGGCATTCATCGCGCGTACCGTATTGATGGCGTCGAGCACCCCTTGCGCGGCCAGCGCGGCGTGCAGCGTGAGCGCCTCCAGGAACGGCGGCGTATAGCGCTTGGGGCAAATCACCGGTGGTCATCGCGAACCAGGCCGATCTGGCGATCATCACCACCCTGCTGGTACATCTGATGCTCGTTCGTTGCCTCCCCGGCGAGGTGCTTCAGGATGAGAAGGCGTTGCGTAAACAGGACCGGCGCCAACAGGGGCTCGCCGATCAGGCGGTCGGCACCGAACGTCCGCCCTGGAGTGCGCCTCTGTACCGCTATACGTCGAAAATAACGATAGTCCATCTCTTTCAGCACGCCTCTCAAAAGGCTTCAAAGATAAATCTGACCGCCTAAAGGCGGTGGTTTCAACCTTACTTCGGACAATGATCACATTCAGCTCCTGCCGCACCTGTTCCAGAATCTGCTCGACCTTGCGCTGTTTGCGGCAGACGGTGCCAACTACGATGCCCGGCATCGCCTTCCTGTCCGGTGGTCAGGGCGACGAGCAAGCGACCCAGCACCTCAACGCGATGAATTCAGATGGCGGTCAAGCCATTGCTGCCGTGGCGCCTGACCTTCTCGTACGCAAGGGCACTGCAGAATCAGGTGCGACCTGGCGGAGCGATGCCTCGAAGTCGGAGCAGGGCCAGCTAAGCCCTGCTGCATCGGGCCAAGCTCAACTCGCTCGCAAACATCGGCGATTACGCGCCGGACATGGAGCGCCAAGCGGCATAGGTCTGCCGCTGCGGCAGTGAGCAGGCGTCGAGTTAACCGGTCCGAGTGACGGTCAGCCGCACATGGCCGCGGTTGTTGCCATAGAAATGCCAGGCATCATTGGCAAAGCAGTACAGGTAGCCGGGGCCTTGCGCTGGTGTCCAGGTGTCACGCCCGGCGCCGATGACCAGTGTCTCGTGCGGCAAGAGTGAACCATGTTGGTGCGCCTGCACTCGGCCATTGGCGATGACGCCGACCAGGGCAAACCAGGGGGCGGTCTCGAGCCGACGGCTGCCGATGAAGCGCGTGCTGGGATTACCGGTGATTCGGGCGAAGCCTTGCTGAGCGCGGCCGATGAGAGAGCCAAAGCCGTGCCCGAGACGCGCAAAGAGGTTTGGCGGCTGGCACTCCCCGGCAGGGCTGCAGGGGATCGCCGCGTCTAGCCATTCACCGCTGGCTTCGAACCCATAGCTAGCACCGGCTTCGAGATAGAGGCCGGTATCGTTCCAGTGCTGGGCGGCAAAGAGGTCCAGGGTTTCGCTCTCGCCGACGGCTAGAAGCCGGGTAGGCCGGTAAGGGGCCTGGTTGAGGGGCGGCTGTTGCTGACGGGCGAGCGCCGAGGGGTGGAACTGATCACCTCCGGCCGCAGAAGTCAGCGCTGGCACGCTGCGTGGCTGATGGAACAGTCGCCGCCAGATCCCATTCAGGGAGTCGTGTAAACGGTCCCTTGGGTCTGGCGAGATCTGGACCACCATGTCGGGCGCAACGCCGAGCCCGAGTGGCGAGGCCTCGTCGAGTATCCACTTGAGCGCGCCGTCGGAGAGTCCCGTTTCGGTGTGGCCGCCGCCAACATCGCCATGATTGCCCGGGAACCAGAGCTGTCGGACATTGCGGCGTCCGTCGAGATTGCTCCAGAGGGTCGGACTGAAGCTGGCCCGCGTCTCGTCCAATGCGAGCGCGTGGCGGGCGTTCAGGACCTGCTCATTGAGTTCGGTATCGTGAAAGCGATAGCGGGAGGCATCGTCGAAGAGGTTCAGCACACCGAAGTTGTCCGGGATGCCGAGCGCGCCGACCGTATCCCAAACGCCCAGGAAATAGATCAGGTTCGCCGATGTGCCGTTGCTGCGGTGGTGGAAAGCGAGGCCCCGCGACCAGGTAGCCGGATCCTCGCGTCGGCGGTAGCCGTGCTCGTAGACGCGCTCGACCGCATCCCAGGCGTGGTGATCGCTCAGTCCCCTGGTGTCGAGCAGCCCACAGCGCGTGATCAGACCAGCGAGGCTGCGCACCGTATAGGCGCCGCGACTGTAGCCGAACAAGAACAGACGATCATCGGGCTGATACGCATCGGCGAGCCAGCGGTAGCCGCTCATCACGTTCCTGCCGAGGCCAACACCGAGCGCACCGCCGGCGAGCCGTCGCAGCCAGGACCCCTCGGTGCCGAGCCCTGGATGGTAATAGCGCAGCTGCGGCTCGCTGTCGGGGCCATTGTCGGCGAGTGCGCTGAAGAGCCGGACTACGTTGGTAGGGCGCGGAATGCCGTCGGTCTCTTGCTCTGCGGTGCTCCAGGTTCCATCCGCGCAGACGATCAGGTTTCGCATCTTGGCGGTCTCGCTGTGGCTGATTTCAACCGCAGTCTAGTCCCGCTTCGTCGCCCGAGCTAGGTTGATGCATCACAGTTCAGGCAGTCGCTGCACCTGCTTCGACGCCACCAGTACATACATCCCCGGCACCACAAAGAGCGTGAACAGGGTGCCGATGCCAAGCCCAGTGGTGATGACGAGGCCGATATCGAAGCGGCTCACGGCACCGGGTCCGCTGGCGAGCAGCAGTGGGATCATCGCCACCAGCATCGCCACCGTGGTCATCAGGATTGGGCGCAATCGGATCTGGGCGGCCTGCTCGACCGCCTCGCGCTTGTCGAGCGCGTTGCGCTCGCGCAGCAGATTGGCGAATTCGACGATCAGGATGCCGTTCTTCGCGATCAGCCCGATCAGGGTGATCATGCCCACTTGGGTGTAGATATTGACGCTGGCGAGCCCGAGGAACAGGAACACCATGGCCCCGGCAATGGTCAGCGGCACCGACATCAGGATCACGAACGGATCGCGCCAGCTCTCGAACTGCGCCGCCAGAACCAGGTAGATGACCAGGATCGAGAGGAAGAAGGTCGTTTCGAGCGCGCCACCTTCGCTCTTGAACTGCCGCGACTCGCCCTTGTAGTCCCAACGCACATTGCGCGGAAAGATCTCGGCGGCGCTCTCCTCGAGCGACGCGAGGGCGTCGCCGAGGGTTACCCCAGGCGTTGGTACGCCGGAGAGGGTGACCGCGTTCAACTGCTGGAACTGAGTGCGCTGCGAGGGCTCGACGGAATGTCGAATCTCGACCAGCGTTGACAGCGGCACCAACTCGCCACCGTCGGTGCGAATGTAGTACGACTCGATGTGATCGATGGCGTTGCGGGCCTCACGATGGACCTGCGGGATCACCTTGTAACTGCGGCCCTCGAGGCTGAACCAATTCACGTAGTCCTCGTTCAGCATCACCGCCAACGATTGCCCTAGCTGCTGCATATCGATGCCGAGATCGCCGGCCAGATCGCGGTCGATCTCGATGATGGTGCGCGGGCGTTCGAACTTCACATCCTTCTGCAGGAACATGAACTGGCCGCTTTGCATCGCGCGCCCAACCAACTCATCGGCGAGGCGATCGAGTTCCTCGTAGCTCGCATCCGAGAGGATGACGAACTCGACGGGCACGCCGCGTCCCGGCGAGGGCAGGCTGGGGCGCGGGAAGATCACGGTCTGGAAGCCGGGCACGCTGGCCAGTGTGCCCTGCAATTCAGGCTGGATCGCCATCTGCGAGCGCTCACGCTCCGAGGGCTGCGACATCTTGAAGCCACCGAAGGTGCTGGTCGGGCTGCCGCCGAAGCCGGCGATGATGAAGCTCTCCTTGTATTCCGGGATCGCCTCGAACCGATCCAGGATCTGGTCGATATAGCGCAGGTTGTAGTCGACGGTGGCGGTCTGCGGCGCGGTCGCCTGAAAGAAGAGGATGCTTTGGTCCTCTGTCGGCGCCAGCTCCTTCTGCGTCATCGTGTACATCACATAAACGCTGCCGATGACGGCGACGGCGATGATCACGGTGAGGCCCGGATAGCCTAGCCAAGCGTGCAGTGACTTGCCGTAGACGCGCGCGAGCCATTGGAAGAAGGACTCGACTGCGTGCTCGAAACGGCCCGCGTCCTGCCCCGTTCGCAGTACCCGCGCCGAGATCATCGGCGAGAGGGTGAGCGCGACGACGCCGGAGATCAGAACGGCACCGGCCAAGGTGAACGCGAACTCGACGAACAGCGAGCCGACCAACCCGCCCATGAAGCCGATCGGGGCATAGACCGCGACCAGCGTCGTGGTCATGGCGATGATCGGTCCGGCCAGCTCGCGCGCCGCATCGACCGCCGCGTCGAGCCCGGTCTTGCCCATCTCGATGTGGCGATGCACGTTCTCGACCACGATGATGGCGTCATCGACGACGATACCGATCGCGAGCACCATCGCCAGCAGGGTCAGAAGGTTGATCGAGAAGCCCGCGAGCAACATCAGGAAGCCCGCGCCGACCAGTGACAGCGGCACCGCCACCGACGGCACGATGGCCGCGCGCAGTGAGCCGAGCGAGAGGAAGATCACGAACAGCACGATCAGCACCGCCTCGGCCAGGGTCTTGAAGACCTCGTTGATCGACTCCTCGATGAACTCGCTGGCGTCATAGGGGATATGCGCCTCGAGCCCTTCTGGGAACTGCGCCCTGAGACCAGGCAGCGCATCGTGAACCCGTTGCGCGACGTTGAGCGGGTTGGCGCCCGGTGTCTGCTCGATGCCGATGAAGATCGCCGGAATCCCCTTGTAGAGGGTGGCCGAGTCGTAGTTGGCGGCGCCGAGTTCGACCTCAGCGATGTCTTCCAGGCGCACCAAGGTGCCGCCGTTCTCCCGCACCACCAGGCGGCGGAAGCTGTCGACATCGCCAACATCGGTGGTGGTCGAGAGGTCGATCTGGACCATCTCGCCCTTGATCTGGCCAACGCCGGCCAGGTAGTTGTTCGCCCGCAGCACCTGCGCGACCTGCTCGCCGCTGATGCCGAGCGCGGCCATCCGATCCGGGTCGAGCCAGACCCGCATCGCAAAGGTCTGGTTACCGAAGATCTCGGCCTTGGCGATGCCTTCGAGCGCCTGTAGCTGCGGTTGCACGACCCGGATCATATAGTCGGTGATCTGCGGCAAGTCCATCTTCTCGCTGTAGAAGGCGAGGTACATCAGTGCCGTTGAGTCGCCGGTGGTGGAGTCGATGACCGGATTTTGCGCCGCCTCGGGCAGCACATTGCGCTGACTGGCGACCTTGGCTTGGATCTCCGCGACTGCGGCATTGGGGTCGTAGTTGAGGCGCATGTTGGCCTCGATGGTCGAGACGCCCTGGGTGCTGGTCGCGGTCAGGTAGTCGATGCCATCGGCCTCGGCGATCGCCTGCTGCAAGGGCGTGGTGATGAAGCCCTTGACCAGTTCGCTGCTGGCGCCCGGATAGGCGGTGGTGACGGTGACCACCGTGTTCTGGGTCTCCGGGTATTGGCGGATCTCGAGGCCAATGATCGCGCGCAGCCCAAGGATCAGGATCAGCAAGCTGACCACGCTGGCCAAGACGGGCCGGTGGACGAAGATGTCGGTGAAGCGCATCGGCTCAGGCCTCGCTGTCGGCGTCAGCGCTGTCGCTCGGCGGCGCCGCTTCTGTCTCATCCGGCGCGACCTGATCCTCATCCTCGACGACCTTGACGCTCGCGTCGTTGCGTAGCTTCACCTGTCCGGCCAGCACGACCCGCTCGCCCGCCTCGAGCCCGCTCAGGATCTCGACCTCTTGATCGCGCACGGCACCGGTCTTGACCTGGCGCCGTTGCACGATGAGCCCCGAATCCTGTCCTGAGTTCTGCTCGGAATTCTGCTCAGAATTCGGCTCGTCATCGCTTGGCTCGATCACGAACACCGAATCGCCATAGGTGTTGAACGTGATGGCTTGGCGCGGCAACGTGAGCACAGCGTCGCGTGCCGCCATCAGGGTCTCGATCTTGGCGAACATCCCCGGCAGCAAGAGGCGGTCTGGGTTCGGTACCAAGGCCCGCACCTGGATGTTGCGGGTCTCACGATTCACGGCTGGGCTGATCGCCTGGATGCGACCCTCGAAGACGCGCGCGGGATAGGCCTTGACCTTGACCTCAACCGGTTGCTCGACCTCGATCTCGGAGAGCTGCCGCTCGGGGAGGGCATAGTCGACATAGACCGGATCGAGTGCTTCGAGCTCGACGATCGCGGAGCCGGCATCGAGGAATTGGCCGAGGTTGACGCGGCGAATCCCGAGCTGGCCGTCGAAGGGGGCGAGGATGGTCTTCTTGCGGATCAGCGCCTCTTTCTCGCGCACCTGGGCGAGGGACTCGGAGACGCGGGCATTGAGTTCGTCGACATCGCCCTGGGACACCGCGCGATCACGCAACAGCTTCTGGTTGCGCGCGAGCTGCAGCCGCGCCAGATCGAGACTGGCCTTGAGCCCGACCAGCGCGGCCTCGTCGACCTCGGTATCCAGCTGGACGAGGGCCTGGCCCGCCGTCACTTGATCACCCGACTCGAACAGGATGCGCTTGACCTGCCCGGCCACCTCGTTGTTGACGATCACACCCTGTACCGCCTGCACATTGCCAACCGCTTGCAAGCGCGGCTGCCAGCGCGTCGCCTGGACCTCGGTGGCGGTGACCGTAGAGGGTGGTTGCGGCTGTGAGAGCTGCGCCATATTCTCTTGGATCTGTTGATACTTGAGGAAGGCCAGCCCCCCGCCGAGCAGCGCGAGGATGAGGATGACGAGCAGCGAGCGTAAGATCATCGATCAAGTCCGTTAGCAGCGAAGGAACCAAAGCGGGCGATCAGACGGCTTAGGGCTGGCTGTTCAATCGCTTGGATTCAAACATTTGTTTTGTGCATTGGGCGCAAGTATACAGAAGTGCTGTAGACGATGTTTTAGTGACGATAACGGCCTTGGAGTTCGCCGATGATGTCGCCAAACCGAACCTTCGTTCTCCTCTCCGGGATCTGCGGACTGGTGCTCACGATGGGGGTGGCGCGCTTCGCCTACACCCCGATGCTGGCCTACATGCAGGCACAGACCGGCCTGGGTGATGCGCTCGCCGGCTGGCTCGCAGGTTGGAATTATCTTGGTTATCTCACCAGCGTACTCGTGGTCACGCGCATGAAGGATCTGATGCGCAAGGATCTGCTGTACCGGATCAGCCTGCTGTTGGCGGTCGCCACCACGGCGATGATGCCGCTGGCTGAGTTCACGCCGATGATACCGGGCTTGGATGAGGCCTGGATCTGGGGCCTGAGCCGCTATCTGGCGGGGGTCAGTACCGCTGGTGGACTGATGCTGGGCTCGGGGCTGATCCTGAACTGGCTGATCCGCCATGGGCACCGCAGTGAACTCGGCCTGCACTTCAGCGGGCTCGGGCTGGGGATTGTCCTCGGCGGGCTGCTGGTGGAACTGGCCGCGCCCTATACCGACTGGCGCGGCCAGTGGTGGCTGCTCACCGGCGTTGGCTTGCTGCTGTTGATCCCGGCCTGGTACTGGTTGCCGCAGCCGAATCAGGGGGTTCCGCTGAGCGCCCGCTCGCGCGAGGCCGCCAGTGAACCCGGTCCGCTGTGGTTGTGGCTGCTGCAAGCGGCCTATCTGTGCGCCGGCTTCGGTTACACGATCAACGCCACCTTCACCGTGCTGATCACCGAGCAGCAGCCAGCGCTGAGCGGGCAGGGTGGGCTGATGTGGCTGTTGGTCGGTCTCGCGGCGGCGCCGGCCCCGGTCCTCTGGGACCGGATCGCGCGCCGCTTGGGGTATTTGCGTTCGCTGCAGACCGCCTATCTGCTGCAGATCATCGGCATCCTGCTGCCGGTCTTCAGCGGCTCCTTGGCGGCGGCCATTGCCAGCTCGCTGCTGTTTGGCCTCACCTTCATCGGCATCGTCTCCTTGGTATTGACGATGGTTGGGGTGCGTTACCCGGCGCATCCGGCGCAGATCATGGCGCGGCTGACGGTCGGCTTTGGTATCGCGCAGATCATCGCCCCGGTGGTCGCCGGCGAGCTGGCGGAGCTGCGCGGCACGTTCGATGACTCGCTGATCATGGTCGGCGTGATCATGGTGCTCGGGCTGCTGTGTTTGGTGGCGATGGAGCGCGTTGCGACGAACGCCGAGAAGCGCTGATGACCCCCGATGATCCTCGCATCATTCAACAGGCCTTACCCAGGGGGTAATGATTTATGGCGCGGAATCCGCAACTGCTGCGCTCGCAGCGCTGCAGTGAATTGCACGACCTGTGCCAGCAGGGAGCCGATCAGCAACACATCTTGCGCATGCGCCCAAGTGAGACTCGTGAACAAGCAGGCAAACGGCTGCAGAAGGAGCACAGGTTAGCTCTACAGGTGCAGCCCTTTTAAGGTATTGTAATCTATAATCATCTTCTAGCGACCCTGGAGCTGATGACCGGATGTTTGACGGTGTCCTGCAAC